>CAYHRX010000014.1:0-17202 GCA_964359075.1 uncultured Chitinophagales bacterium | reverse complement strand
GTGAGTGTGCGTCTGTCGAGCCTGACACTCGAAGGGCAGCCGATTGTTCCTGCTGGCGTTCAGGGCTTCGGGTTTACAATGAGCACGGTGATCTTCCTGACTGCGGGCACGATGTTCATGATGTGGTTGGGCGAGCAGATCACGGAGCGCGGAATGGGCAACGGGATCTCCCTTATCATCTTCATCGGTATTATCGCCAGGTTCCCCCACTCTATTTATGAGCAGTTCCAGGTAACGAACAATCTGATACTCGGTCTCCTTATCATCGCGGCAATGGTAGCCATTATCTCGGGCGTCATCCTCATTACTCAGGGGACGAGAAGGATTCCGGTGCAGTATGCGAAGCGTGTTGTGGGACGCAAAGTGTATGGCGGGGTTACCCAGTACATCCCCATGCGGGTGAATACCGCGGGCGTCATGCCCATTATCTTCGCGCAGTCGATTATGTTCATTCCCAGCACGATCCTGACGTTCTTCCCCGAGAGTGAGTTCATGCAGAGCCTCTCAACCTATTTTGAGTGGACGTCGCTGACCTATTCGTTCTTCTACGGGATCATGATCGTATTCTTCACGTACTTCTATACAGCGATCGCATTCAATCCCAGGGATGTGTCGGAGAATATGCAGAAGCAGGGTGGGTTCGTTCCCGGTATCCGCCCCGGAAAACATACGGCGGACTTTATCGACAACATCCTGACGAAGATTACGCTGCCAGGCTCCATCTTTCTGGCAATCATTGCGGTGCTGCCGGCGTTCATGTCCAAGTGGTTCGGCGTTACTCCGGGCTTTGCGCAGTTCTTCGGGGGAACAAGCTTGCTGATTATGGTTGGGGTTGCGCTCGATACCCTGCAACAGCTCGAGTCGCACCTGCTCATGCGCCACTATGATGGTTTCATGAAGTCCGGCAAAATCAAGGGTCGCTTTCGCTAAATGAGATGAGTCGGACGACTCATCACGGCCTATGGGGAAGGTGTCCATAAAAACCGAACGCGAGATCGCCCTGATGAGGGAAAGCTGCCGGATCGTTGCGGACGTCCTCGCGCTTGTAGGGGCGAATGTCAGGTCCGGTGTGTACACCCGGGAGCTAGACCATATCGCTGAAGACTACATCAGGTCGAAGGGTGCGACACCGGCGTTCAAGGGGTACGGGTCAGACAGGCATAACTTGTTTCCTTCAACCCTGTGCATCTCGATTGAAGACGAAGTCGTGCACGGAATCCCCAACGGGCGCAGGCTGGAGGAAGGTCAGGTCGTCTCCGTTGATGTTGGAGTGAAGAAGAATGGGTACTTTGGCGATGGCGCCAGAACATTTGCCGTCGGGAGAACCTCGCACGAGAAGCAGCGGTTGCTGAAGATAACGGAGGAGTCGCTCTACAAAGGGATTGAGAAGGCGAAAGCCGGAAACCATCTGCACGATGTATCGTCGGCTGTGCAACAGTATGTGGAGGGAGCAGGCTTCTCGGTGGTACGAGATCTGGTCGGGCACGGCATCGGGAAGAGTCTGCACGAGGAGCCCGCCATCCCGAACTTCGGCTCACCGGGAACGGGAATTGTGCTGAAGGAAGGCATGACGCTCGCAATTGAGCCGATGGTGAATGCCGGGACGTACAAGGTTGAGGTGGATGAGGATGGATGGACAGTAAGGACGGCGGATGGGAAGCCATCAGCGCATTTCGAGCACACGATTGTTGTGCGAGAGGGAGAACCTGAGATACTTACACGCTAAGCACCTTTTGATTGGAGTCGATGGCAAAACAAGGACCTATTAAAGTCGACGGTGTCATTACGGACACCTTGCCCAACGCAATGTTCAAGGTGAGCCTGGAGAATAACCATACCGTACTGGCCCATGTCTCGGGGAAAATGAGGATGAACTTCATCAAGATCCTCGTGGGCGACAAGGTGACGGTTGAGCTTTCTCCATATGATCTCACCAAAGGCCGGATCACGTACCGGTACAAGTAGCTAAGAGAACAGCATAAGGACGGGAAACGATGAAAGTACGTTCGTCAGTAAAGAAGATTTGCAACAACTGCAAGATCATCCGCCGCAAAGGTGTGGTTCGTGTGATCTGCAAGAACCCCAAACATAAACAGCGTCAAGGTTAAGGAGAAGTCAGGTTGGCACGTATTGCTGGTATTGATTTGCCGAAGAAAAAGCGCGCGGAGGTTGGCCTTACGTATATCTATGGCATCGGCCGCACAACGTCGCGGAACATCCTCACCAGGGCGGGGGTCGACTTCAACAAAAAGGTCGGCGATCTGACGGATGATGAAGTGGCAAAGATCCGCGGCATTATCACCTCCGACTACAAAGTGGAAGGCGCCATGCGGAGTGAAGTGCAGATGAACATCAAGCGTTTGATGGACATCGGCTGCTACCGCGGCATCCGCCATCGCAGGGGCTTGCCGGTACGCGGACAACGCACCCGGACGAATGCCCGTACGCGCAAGGGTAAGCGCAAAACAGTCGCCGGCAAGAAGAAGGCGCTCTCGAAGACCTAGCCGGGCTGAGAGCAAGCACGCAGTTCATTATTTGATTGGAGGACAACAGTGGCGAAGACCACGCAACAAGCGGCAGACAAGACAACTGAAATAAAAAAGAAGAAGAGGATCCAGGTTGACGTAAGCGGGAAAGCCTTTGTGAAGGCAACCTTCAACAACGTCATCGTGACGATCACCGACATCTATGGCAACACCATCAGTTGGTCGTCGGCCGGGAAGAACGGCTTCAAAGGCTCGCGCAAGAGCACGCCGTTTGCCGCACAGGTGTCTGCCGAAGCCGCAGCGAAGGCTGCCCATGCCCTCGGCCTCCGAAAAATTGAGGTGTTTGTGAAAGGTCCGGGCTCAGGTCGTGAAGCCGCGATCCGGGCATTGCAGGTTGCTGGGCTGGAGATCTCCAGCATTCGTGACATCACGCCAATTCCGCACAACGGCTGCCGTCCGCCGAAGAAGCGAAGAGTATAAACGACAAGATCAGGAAAGCAATTCATGGCAAGATATACCGATCCAAGTTGCAGGCTGTGCCGAAGGGAGCGACAGAAACTCTTCCTGAAAGGCACAAAGTGTTTTACCGAGAAGTGTCCGTTTGAGCGTCGTGGGTACGCGCCCGGTCAGCATGGACAGTCGCGTCGCTCCAAGGTCTCCCCGTACGGCGTCCAGTTGCGCGAGAAGCAGAAGGTGCGCCGGATGTACGGGTTGCAGGAGACGCAGTTCCGCAACTACTTTGAAAAGGCGTTGAAGCAGCCGGGCCGCACCGGCGAGACGCTGGTAAAGCTACTCGAGCGTCGGTTGGACAACGTGGTGTATCGCCTCAGCCTGGCTCCCTCACGCAAGGCGGCGCGCCAGCTCGTCACACATGGCCACTTCGTGGTCAACGGGAGGCCGGTCGACGTGCCATCATTCCTCGTCCGGGCCGGCGATACAGTGCAGGTGCGAGAGAAGAGCAGGAAGCTCGACCTCATCCACTCATCGATGAAGCGCATGAAGGATGCGGCCATGCTGCCATGGCTGAGTCTGGACAAGGGAACGATGACAGGAACGTTCCTGAACATCCCCGAACGTGCAGACATCCCGCTCAACGCCGATGAGCAACTGATCGTTGAGCTATATTCGAAGTAACATCATCGTTCACAAGTTTTTCATTTCCCCAGAGGCAAAGGGTAGGAGATTATGACAGCTGGAACAATTCAAATGCCGGAGCGCATTCAGCTCGATGAAGCGAGTTATTCGAATACGTTCGGCCGATTTATCATGCAGCCCTTGGAAAAAGGGTTCGGCGTTACGATTGGCAACACGATGCGGCGTGTCTTGCTCTCGTCGCTCCCCGGCTATGCGATTACCGCATTCAAGGTGGACGGTGTGCAGCACGAGTTCTCCACCATCCCCGGTGTTGTCGAGGACGTCCCGGATGTCGTCCTGAACCTCAAACAGGTCCGGATGAAGCTGGTGAACAAGAAGACCAACCGCGTGATCGTGCCGATGCACGGCCCGAAGGAGTTCACCGCAGGCGATATCCAGACGGCATCGCCCGACGTTGAGATCCTGAACCCCAATCTTCATATTGCCACGCTGAATGCCGACGCGAACTTCGAACTCGACCTCCGCGTTGGTCGCGGCATCGGGTATATGGTGGCGGACGAAAACAAGACCCCGGATATGCCGGTTGGCCTGGTAACGATCGACTCCGTCTTCTCGCCGGTCAAGAACGTCCGGTACTTCGTGGAAACGACTCGAGTCGGCGGGCAGACAGACTATGAGAAACTGACGGTGGAAGTCGAGACCGACGGCTCCATCACTCCGGATGATGCGCTTGCGTTTGGTGCGAAGATCGCACGCGACCACATCCAGTTGTTCATCAACTTCGACATGGAACCTGAAGCCGAGCAGGAAGGGTCGGCGCAGGACGCGGAGTTCGAGCGGGTCCGCAAAGTACTTCTCACGCCCGTGGATGAACTTGAGCTCTCGGTGCGCTCACACAACTGCCTGCGGGCCGCCAACATCAAAACGATTGCCGACCTTGTGAGCAAGGACGAAGCGGAGCTGCTCAAGTTCCGCAACTTCGGGCGCAAGTCGCTTGCCGAGCTCTCCGAGATCATTGAAGCCGAGAAGCTGACTTTCGGCATGGACGTTATCAGGTATCTGAAGGAAGGCGAGTAAGATCATGCGACACGGAAAATCAGGACGGAAACTCAAGCGCACCGCAAGTCACCGGCGTGCAACATTGGCTGCATTGGCCACGGCACTCCTGCGGCACAAGCGTATCACCACCACCGTTGCGAAGGCGAAAGAGACCCGGATGGTTGTGGAGAAGATGATTACCCGCGCACGGCGGGCGTCGAGTCTTCCGCTGAAAGATGCAAAGGGCGTTCACGAACGCCGGCAAGTTGGCAAGATGATCAAGGACCGGACGGTCATGGGGGAGTTGTTCTCGAACATCGCATCCAAAGTCGGGTCGCGTCCAGGCGGCTACACACGTATTGTGAAGCTGGGCCAGCGTAAGGGCGATGGCGCCGAAATGGCGGTGATTGAGCTTGTCGACTTCAACACCGGTCAGGAGCTGGAAAAGAGCTCGCCCACGACAAAAGAGAAAAAGCCCAAGGCCTCCACCAAACCCCGGAAGGAGGCAACACCTACGGAGACGAAAGAGTCCCAATGACGGGACAAGGATTGAGATGAAAATTGTTTCCGCAGAATTTGTTCTCGGTGCAGCAAGCCTCAGGCAACTGCCGAAGGACGACTTGAGAGAGATCGCGTTCCTTGGTCGCTCCAACGTCGGCAAGTCGTCCCTCGTCAACAAGCTGTGTAACCGCAAGTCGCTGGCTCGCCCAAGTAACGACCCGGGCAAGACCCGCGAGCTGAACTACTTCCTCATTAACAAGGAGTTGTATTTTGTTGACCTCCCGGGGTACGGTTACGCGAAGGTCCCTGAGCAGATCCGGTCGAGCTGGGGAAAGCTGATCGAGCAGTACCTGAAGACACGCCGACAACTTTCGCTTGTGCTGCAACTCATCGATTCGCGTCATGAGCCGACAGAGCTCGACATGATGATGGTGGGCTGGCTCGACTACTACGAGATTCCTTTCATTGTTGTCCTCACAAAATCCGACAAGCTCCCGCGCAGCAAGATGCCGAACTACCTGAAGGCGGCGCGAGATACGTTTGCAAGATTCCGGTACTGCAAGGACGTTGTCCCCTTCTCTTCGATCACGGGTGAAGGGCGCCTCGAAGTGCTGGGCATTGTCCAGGAGCAGGTGACAGCCTCTACGGCTGCGTAGAACCTGCAGCGTTCGCGTTCCTTGTATCTCCATTCCTGAAAGATCATTCCATGAAGAAGCGACTTTTTACTCCAGGTCCAACACCGGTGCCGGAAGGCGTGATGCTGAAAATGGCGGAGCCGATCATTCATCACCGGAACCCCGAGTTCGGCGATGTGATGAAGCGGGTGAACAAGAACCTCAAGTATGTTTTCCAGACCGAGCAACCCGTGCTGACGCTGACGTGTTCAGGTACCGGTGGCGTCGAGGCGACGTTCGTCAGCCTGTTCTCGCCGGCAGATACAGTCATTAGTGTGAATGGCGGGAAGTTTGGTGAGCGCTGGGTGAAGATGCCGAAGGCGTACGGGCTAAATGTTGTGGAGATTAAGGTCCCGTGGGGCACAGCCGTCCAGCCCGATCAACTGCTCGATGCACTGAGGAAGAACCCTCACACCAAAGCCGTGTACCTCGTCCACAGTGAGACCTCCACCGGCACAGCCACCGACATCAAAGAGATGGCAAAGCTGATTCGCTCGAATTCCAACGCGCTTGTATGTGTGGACGGCATTACGGCAGTTGGAGCGCATGAGGTGAGGTTCGACGCGTGGGGGATCGATGTGTGTGTGACCGGGTCGCAGAAGGGTCTGATGATCCCTCCGGGGCTGGCGTTTGTTGCACTGAGCCACCGAGCGATCGACATGATGCAGAGCTCAAAGCTCCCCAAATTCTACTTCGACCTCCGCAAAGCCCTCAAGTCATATGAACAGGACGATACTCCATGGACTCCCGCTGTCTCGCTCATCATTGGTGTGGATGCAGCGCTGGAGATGATTCGAGCAGAAGGGATCGAGAATGTCTGGAAACGGCATGAGCGGTTGGCGACCGCGCTTCGCGCTGGGGTTGCTGCGATTGGGCTGAGGCTGTTCTCCAATTCGCCCTCACATGCAGTCACTCCCGTGTGGCTGCCCGAAGGAATGGACTGGAAGGCATTCAACAAGACACTGAAGGTCGACAACGGCATCACCATTGCAGGCGGGCAGGATGAATACGCGGGAAAGATCTTTCGTGTCTCACACCTGGGCTACTATGATGACCTCGATATGGTGACCGTCATGGCGGCACTTGAAAGGACGCTCGCCGTTTTGAGCTACAAATTCACGATGGGAACAGGCGTTGGCGCAGTGCAGAGTGCATTGCTTGGCAAGCCATGAAGATACTCGTAAGCGACAGCCTGGAGCAAAGCCTGGTCGACATCCTAACGCGCGAGGGATTTGAGGTCGACAACAGGCCGGGAGTGTCGGTGGAGGAGTTGAAGAGGATCATCGGCAACTACGAAGGCCTCGTCGTCCGCAGCGCCACCAAGGTAACAGCGGAGTTGATTAACCTTGCTGACAACATGAAGGTGATTGGCCGGGCAGGCACCGGCGTTGATAACATTGACGTGAATGCGGCGACGCGGCGCGGTATCCTGGTGATGAATACCCCTGGCGGCAATACCATATCTGCTGCCGAGCACACGGTATCCATGTTGCTCTCGCTGGCCCGTAACATCCCGCAAGCGCACATGAGTCTGGCGAGAGGTGAGTGGGAGCGGAAGAAATTTACAGGCACGGAGGTGTTTGAGAAGACCCTCGGCATTATCGGTCTCGGCAAGATTGGGCGGGAAGTTGCGCAACGGTGCCAGGGCCTCGGCATGAAAGTCATCGGCTACGATCCTGTGCTCGCCAAGGAAGTGGCGATGAAGCTGAACCTCGATCTTGTCAGCCTCGATGAGCTGTACCGGCGGTCAGATTTCATCACTGTCCACACTCCGCTGACAGCAGAGACGAAAGGGTTGCTGAACACATCCACCATGGCCAAATGCAAACGCGGGGTCCGTCTTATCAACTGCGCACGAGGCGGCATCATTGACGAGCAGGCATTGCTGCATGCACTTGAATCCGGTTGGGTGGGGGGAGCCGCGCTCGATGTCTTCGAAGTTGAGCCGCCGAACCCCGATAAGATCGGGGCATTGCTCGCGCATGAGCGTGTGATTGCCACGCCGCACCTCGGCGCGTCGACGGAAGAGGCGCAGGAAAAAGTCGCGATCCAAATTGCGCACCAGATTGCCGACGCGCTCCATGGCAGAGGCTATAGCGGCCTCGTGAACGGCGCCGTGCTGCAGCTGTCCATCAACGAGGAAGTGAAACCATTTCTCGCGCTCGCTGAAAAAATGGGAAGCCTCGTCTCGCAGCTGACATCGGGCAAACTCAAACACATCACTGTTGCGGCTGCGGGAGAGCTCGTTGCTTCCTCTCTCGATTTGATGAAGGCTGGCGTGCTCAAGGGAATTCTATCGCAGGTGTGTTCCGAGCCGGTGAACTTCGTCAACGCGCCGGTACTTGCAAGTGAGATGGGACTTGTGGTAGGTGAGAAACGGGACACTGCCGGAGAGAACTTCACCAACCTGCTGGGGCTCCGCTACGAGACTGAGAAAGAGGCGAAGGAAGTCGCTGGAACCGTTTTTGGCTCATCAACAATCCGTCTTGTGAAGCTCGACGGCTTCAGGTTCGAGGTGCGCCCGGAGGGTTTTCTCCTCATCTACAATAATATAGACAAGCCCGGGATGCTTGCCAAAGTGGGGCTCATTCTTGCAAACCATAGTGTCAATATTGCCGGAGTGTCGCTCGGCCGCTCGGCTATTGGTGCAATGGCGTTGACTGTAATGAACGTCGACAGCGACATTCCGGCGGCTTGCATGCAGGAGCTCCTTGCTCAGGACGGTATCTCCAACCTCAAGCTCGTCAGGCTAGACTGACATTCCGGACAGGCCAGACAGCCAGTTCTTTTTTATTATTGCGCTTGACAAATGCTTACGACCTGACTATATTTACGACAACAAAACACAGCAAAGGAGGTGAAGAGTTCAGGGGGTTATTTGCTACTACTTTCCAATCAATCATACCACTGTGCTGAACGTTTGAGCGGGGATATCTGCGTACCATCCGCGGGATATTCTGATCGAACTTCAGATTAAATCCAGTCGACAGCCATCACCATCGAGTCTTAACGTTGTAGCGCAGTTGAGTGTTCAGTGCGAGGGACAGCAAGTGTACTGGTCGCAACCAATGAACATGTCCGAAACATTCCACGACACCACCATCAAGAGCACGCGAGTGTATGTCACAACTCTTGTCAGGGAGTCTCGCTCTTGGCTCTCGTCGTTGTTCGAACGATACTGACCACGATCACCATTCATAGTAAGGAGAACCTACCCATGCAGTTCAACAAACTCTATCTGTCGATCACTCTGTTGCTGATCGGCGCGATTTGGGTTGGATGCGTTGACGTTCCCAGCGGACCGGCAACCAAAGTCAATCCAGACTTCCGCTCCATGGCGCGCTTTGTTCACATGGCACCAACGAAGGCGGCAAACAGCATCACCATTGATGGCGCGCCAGCAGGACCCTCGATGAGCTACCTCGGTAACTCCGGGTACCTCAATATCTCAGCTGGGAGCCGCAAGCTTCAGTTCGGCGGCTCGCCCGAAGTCGTGACAGCGTTCGGATCGGAGCAGCAGAGCACACTGCTGATCTATGAAAGCGGCGCTGCCGTCGCATACCTCAATCTTGTTGAGGGTGACTATATGAAGAACAATGCCGTTGCAGGTTTTGCAAAAGTGAAGTTCGTGAACGTTGCGAACGGCGCGGCGGGCAATGTGGCTTTCAGGAAGGACTCGGTGAAGGGCCAACCGTTCACAATCTCCGGCACCAACACGACGAACAGCGTTGCGTTCGGAGCCGCACAACAGTATGTGCAGCTTGATCCGGGCGCGAAGAGCATCTTCGCCGTGTCGGGTGGTGGATATACCACCGGTGGCCCTGGAAGTATCAATGGTGCAAATGAGCCGACGCCTGTGAACTCTGGCTCAACCGGCTTTGGTTCAGCTGATTTCTCTGTTGATGGCGGCCTTGTGGCGAGTGTGACCATCAAATCGATGAATTCGGAAGGGTTCTATACTGGAGGGCACTTTCACAATGGTCCTTCGGGAACGAACGGACCTGTGCAGTACACAGTCCTTGTCGATTCACATCAGACCATGACCTTTAGGACCACGCCGCTTAGCGGTGCGCAGGAAGTTCCGCCTGTCACCACAACAGCGACGGGGACAGCGACCTTGAGTCTAAGAGGCGATTCTAGTTCGCTGGGCGGTGCAACGTACAGCGTGACGACGACAACTCCGACCTCAGCGGGCTTTTTCACTGGAGCTCACATTCACAATGGTGCAACGGGCACAAATGGTGGAATCGTTCATCCGATCAACACGGTAAGACAACAGATTACATTCCCCCCGACGACCGCGAGCGGCGCACAAGAGGTGCCTCCTGTAACGAACACAACTGCCTCGGCCACCTGTACATTCACGTTGTACAGGGACTCGCTGGTCTTCCGTATCGTCACGACAAAGGATCAGTTTGATAGTGTCCTCACTGCATCTCATTTCCACGTCGGGGCGGCGGGCACAAACGGCCCAGTTGTCAGAACCATTATCAGTCGGAACTTCCGTGGTGACACAACACTCAGTGGGAAATGGACAAGAACCGACACAACATTGGGGCTGTTAACCGATGCACTCGTCGATTCAATCCGGAATGGCCGCGTCTACCTCAATGTTCACAGTGTTGGACGCGCAAGTGGCCTGATCCGTGCCCAGCTTGTGCCGAATGCGACACACACGAACACAGTCTCAGGTGCATTCACGGGTGGAAGCTTCTACGCTCTGAAAGACCAGTTTGCGTTCAGCAATATGTACTTCAACTTCCATACTGCGGCAAACCCGGGCGGTGAAATCCGCGGCCAGGCAATTCCCGACACGTTTACAACAAATGCGTACACAAAAACAATAACTGGCGTCCCGGATTCAATTGGCACGGCGCTGAATCAAGGTAGGTTGTACTACAACTTCCACACGGTCCAATCACCAGGCGGAAGGATTCGCGGACAACTTGGTGTTGATGCCTCCAAGGGTCAGTAAGCTGTAACATCGATTGCGAACTCAGCCTTTGATGCGGCGAAGATGTACACGTTGATTGCCACGGGGAAGGGCTCAACCTTCCAGATCCTCAAACTTGAAGACCGGATCTCTGGCTCGGCAAAGCCGACGGTGATCCTGACACCTGATCTGGCGAAGAAGACAACACCTGCAAAAGATCAGTCAAAAGAATAACGGAAACGAGCATTGACATGAAATTATCATTGAACACAAAGCCTCAACAAATGGAGGAAGCTATGCGTGCAAAACTAGTTATGCTTCTCTTTGCACTTCTCCTGTTGCCGGGTGTGCTGTTTGCCGGTGTGACGGGAAAGATCAAGGGGAAGATCGTTGACAGAGAAAGCAAGGAAGCGCTCGTTGGAGCGAACGTGCAGATTGAGGGCACGACCTACGGCGCGGCATCGGATGTGAATGGTGAATACACGATCAACAACGTCCCTGCTGGCACCCATACCGTGAAAGCCACGTATGTCGGGTACGCGCAGGTAACCGTGTCGAATGTGCGTGTGAACGCAGACCTCACGACGGACCTTGACGTTGCAATGGTGAGCGAAGCCATCGCTCTTCAGGGAGTCGAGATTATTGCAGAACGCCCACTTGTGAACAAGAGCGCCACCAACGCTGTGCGTATTATGAGCGGTGATGACCTCGCGAACATCCCGGTTCGCGGCGTTGCCTCAGTTGTCGCATTGCAGGCAGGCGTCGTGGAACAGGGTGGCCAGCTCTTCATTCGCGGCGGTCGTCAGGATGAAGTGGGCTACTATGTTGATGGCGCCAATGCCCGCAATGCCCGAACGGGCGCGCTAGCGATCAACATCGTGCCGGAAGCTCTGGAGGAATTCCAGGTGGAGGCCGGCGGGTACAATGCTGAGTACGGCGGCGCAAATGCCGGTATTGTCCGACAGCAGCTCAGGACGGGCGGCAACAGCTACAAAGCATCGCTGCGTGTTGAGACAGACAACTTCTCCGATCGCGGGAAGAAGTTCCTCGGAGGATACACCTACGGCTACAGCGACTATGCATTGACGTTCGGTGGTCCGATCATCCAGGACAAGATCAAGTTCTTCCTCGCCGGACAGAATACATTCCAGGCCGACCCAACGGCCACCTTCTGGGATGGCGGGACATTCCGCGGACTCGCTGAAGATATCTCGGGCAGCAACCTGAATCCGAATAACCCCATTGTCACGGATCCCAACAGTACGTTCAATGGCCTCAATAAACCTGACACCATCAACCTCGTGATTCCTGCGGGCAACGTCCCGGGTCGCAAGCTTGAGCGATGGGCAGGGAACGGTACGCTGACATTCGACTATAATCCCCTGATCGTGCGTCTGAGTGGTTCGGTCAACTATCAGAAAACGCTGCACAACACGACTCCCATCCGCAACATCTTCAATCAGGCGCGCCTGATGAACGTGGATCAGAGCAGTGGGTTGTACAGCGCGAAGATCAGCTACCTCGCATCGCCCCAGACCTTTGTTGATGCAACGCTTGCTTATCAGGATCAGCGTGAGAAGCGCTACGATCCGTACTTCAAGGATGACTATGTGAGCTACGGCGACAGTATCGCCAATGCCGCCAAGGGGATCCAGTTCTTCCGTCGTACACTGTCACCACAAGACCTCCGCACCAATGGCTTCCTGTTTGCACGGCCTGGAGCGCTGGCGACAGAAGGCGGTAGGGTGCCTGTGTACAGAAAGAGAAAGCAGAACTACATCAGCGGCCAGATCGATCTTACTCATATCATCGAGAAGCATGAGCTGAAGGGCGGGTTCTCATATCAGCGCTACACCATCCGCAACTTCACCATCGGCCGCTTCGAAGGAATATATGGCACACTGCTCACGAATCCCGACGCAGCGCGTACGGGCGGTGCCGTGTACGAACAACTCTGGAGGAACGCCGGTTTGCCGAACAACTTCGGGTACGACATCTTTGGCAACGAGATCAGCAGTGGAGGGCTCGAAGGTGCGAAGAAGCCGACATATCTCTCGGCTTATGTGCAAGACAAGTTCGAGGTCAATGACCTCGTCGTGAATGCCGGTATCCGCTTCGACTCATTTGACAACGACGACTTTGACTTCGTCGATGCAAAGAACCCGGGCTACGACCCGGTGAACTTCACCGTGCTTGAGTCCTCAACGAAGAAGGTGAAAGCGTACAAGACGGTCAGCCCACGCCTCGGCTTCTCATTCCCGGTTACCGATCGCACCGTGTTCCACGTGCAGTTCGGCAAGTTCGTCCAGGCTCCGCAGCTTGACGCAATCTATGCAAGCACATCGCAGCATGCGTTTGGCTTCTTAGGACGTAACTTCATCCCCGTGCCGTTCGGAACAGGTCTCGAGCCGGTCCGCACGACGCAGTATGAGATCGGCTTCACACAGCAGTTCACCGATTTCGCTTCGTTCGACATTACGACGTTCTACAAGGATATCAAGGGACAAATCCAGGTCCAGCGAATCGTCACGGCCACGACATCTCCTGCGGCGTCATACATGGTGTTGCAGAACGGCGACTATGCCACAACCAAGGGACTTGAGCTGACGCTCAGAATCCGGCGCATCCTGCGCTTCCAAGCCGCAGTGAACTACACGCTGTCCGATGCCCAGGGTACCGGATGGAGCCTGAACAGCGCAGTGGCAAGCGTGGATCAGAACTCATTCCTGCCGACGTATATCTCGCCGCTGGCATTCAACCAGACCCATCGTGGGACGTTGAATATCGACTACCGGTTCGGCGAGAACGACGGCGGTCCGGCTCTGTCCCGGCTTGGTGCGAACGTGCTCTTCCAGTTCAGCAGCGGCCACGCCTTTACGAAGGCACAGGCGAACAGTGCAGGCGGCCAGCGCGGACCGGAAGAAGGCGCCATCCTTGCTGATGACGATCCACGTACAAGGAGTCCTGACGGCGCAGTCAACTCCAGCACAACGCCGTGGACGTTCACGCTTGACCTGAAGATCGACAAGACGGTGAGCATAGCGGATATGTTTGATGTCAACATCTACTTCTATGTTCAGAACTTGCTGAACACAAAGAACGTGTACAATGTGTACAGCCGCAGTGGCGCTGCAGATGACGACGGGTTCCTCTCGAATCCGAACCTCAGCCGCGCGATCGTTGCCGGTCAGGGCCCGAAATACGTTGAGCTCTACCAGCTCATAAATCTGAAGGACCGGCAGCACTACTGGCAGAACCAGCTGGATCCGAACAACGCGTTTGGCGGTGGCGATCTCTATGCCAACCCACGCCAGATCAGGTTCGGCATTAACGTCACGTACTAATATCAATAAACTAATCAGGTTCATAGCCATGAAGAAAACAACTTTTGTGTTCGGCGCTTTTCTGGTCGTGACCGCAATGCTGGTGACACTTGTCTCAGACATTGCGTGGTCTGGCGACCGGACGGGGCGGAGGCACGAACCCGTGGGGCTGTTCAAGACCAACGGGAGTCCTGTCTCAACGCTCCTCAACATCAACAACCTTGCTGCATGGATCAGGAATGACGGATGGTCCGCCCGAGATCCACAGACAGGCAATTCGGGTGTGGCCTACCCGCGTGGTACATCCTACGTTATTTTCCAGGATGGTATCGTGTGGGGTGGAAACGTCAACGACGGCGGCGCGCAAGTGCTGCGCGTTGGCGGTCAAACCTACGGCATCGGTACAGTCGGCGGACGCATTAAGGCTGACCGGACTGCCGCCAATCCCAATGATCCTGACGTTCGCATCTACCGCGTCCGTCGAGATTACAAGGTTGCAGAGTTACGGCAAGACGCTGCTGAGCTGGCTGCGAAGGCTCTCAGTTCAACATCAGATGCCGAGGTTGCTGCTGTCCGTGCTCAGTACGAGACAGACTGGAACGAATGGCCTGCATCGCAGGGCGCGCCCTACTATGATAGGGACAGCAATGGGGTGTATAACCCGGCCATTGATGAGCCCGGCATTGCCGATGCGGATCAGGTGATCTGGTTTGTGTGTAACGACCTGAACCCCGGCAGAACAAATGCTCTGTATGGCTCCAACCCCATCGGACTGGAACTTCAGGTCACGCTCTGGGGTTACAACCGCACCGACCCTCTGGCAAACGTGTTCTTCAAGAAGTTCACGTTTATCTACAAGGGCACAGCCACGACGCCTCCCGGCTCGAGCATCACAGATATGTACGTGTGCCAGTGGTCCGATCCGGACGAAGGTGATGCCGGTGATGATTATGCAGGAGCCGACGAAGCACTGAGTATGGTGTATGTGTACAACGGCCAGCCGATTGATGGGGAATACGCGAAGTTCGGCTTGAAGCCCCCGGCAGCCGGCTATGACTTCCTTCAGGGGCCAATAGTAGCAGGCGCCGCTGGTGACTCCGCAGTGTTTAATTTGAAGCGCCGCTACGGCAAGAAGAACCTTCCGATGACGGCAGGATTCTACTTTGCCGCAGGAAGTCCGATTTCAGACCCGCCATTTACGCGTGAGGGGACGATCCAGTGGTATAACCTCCTGAGAGGATTGATCCCTATTACCGGCCAGCCCTTCATTCATCCGAGCGTTCCCGGTATCACCAAGTTCTGGCTCGACGGGGACCCTGTTGCACGCACAGGGCGCCTCGATGGCGTCATTTCTCAACCCGGCGACCGTCGTATCGGCGCATGCTCAGGTCCATTCACGATGGCACTTGGCGACACACAGGAAATCGTCGTTGGCGTTGTTGCTGGCATTGGTGCTGATTACCTTAATGCCATCACAGTCATGAAGAACAACGACGTTGCGGTGCAGAGCGCGTACAATGACTTGTTTGATCTTCCGAAAGCGCCTCCGGCACCCGAGGTGAAGCTCGTGCAGTTGGACAAGCAGATTGTACTCGACTGGGGATCAACCCAGGCAGCTGTGCGTGCCACCGAGGACTTCGACAAGAAAGATTACACGTTCCAGGGCTACAATGTCTATCAAGTCGTCTCGGCGGGTACACAGATAGATCTTGCAGGGGACAAGCGTAACCTGGCAGGGCGGACGGACGTGAAACTGCTTGCAACATTTGACAAGGATCGCGATGCTGTCCGAACGATATTTGACAATGTTTTTGACAGCAAACTTGGCATTATCGTGCCGGTGGTTAAACAGCTCGGTACCGACAATGGCATCAAGAGGGAGTTGGTGATCAACACCGATCTGTTGCGTAACGCTCCCCTCGTGAACGGCCAGCGTTACTATTTCGCGGTGACGGCATACGGCTACAACCCGAGCGACGCAGCGCTGACACACGCGCTCGAGGCAACGCCTCGTATCCTGATTGTCATACCGCAAACACCCCCTCCGGGAAGCCGCGTTTACAGCGGCTACGGAGACACGATCAGGGTGGCGAACACCAACTCCGGCAAGAAGAGCGATGGTGTCGTTACGGCAAATGTCGTGGATCCAACGAAAGTAACCGGACGGCCATACAAGGTTGTGTTTAAGACTGTTCCGACGACATTCCACTACCCAACGGGCGATGTCACCGAACAGTTTATCAACTGGTATGTAGTGCGTGGAACGCAGGATACGCTTGCTCGCTCTACGAACCAAGGACCGACAGCGTTTAAGGATCCAGGCGATGGCCATGACATTGGTGCAAGCAATGGTAATGAATTCGACTATCCAATCGTGGACGGGATGTTTGTTACCGCGTCCGGTCCGGCACCATTGGTGAACGCACCGAGATCCAATTATACACCAGCTACGCGGTGGTGGGGGAGCTTGAGTAGCACTGCTATTGGCGGTTTCGTCCTCGGCGGTCCGGGAACTGCAAAGTTGCGGAATGCAGTTACCACCTCGTTTGACATGACAAATTACCTTGGCGCTGTCGCAACGACGCTGAGCGGGGCGGACTACGTTGATATCGAGTTCAAGTTTGCAGCAGGTGGCACGACAGGCCAGAACGCCTGGCGGTATTACCGTGGGGTAGTGCCAGGTGGTGAGTCAGGCTCACAATACAAGTACACTGGATATGCGAATGTACCGTTCCAAGTGTTTGATGTCTCCAACCCGAACTCACCTCGTCAACTCAACATAGGCTGGCGCGACAACAACAACAATGGTCGATGGGATCCCAACTCGGACCTTGAGGTGATATTTGTTGCAAAATCCACCTATAACGGGACCACACCGTCCACATACGGAACAGCAGTTGGGTTCAGCACAAACAACCTTGTCCGCCGTGATGTGATGTATGTTGCCCAGTTTATCACGCGACTCGGCGGCTCTGATTCAAGTGCTATTCCTCAGAGCGTTATCCATGTTTCGCCGAACTATGTGAATGCTGCGGCTGACGTCTTTGAGTTCACCGCTCCCGTTGCGCAGACGTACAGCGCTACGGCAGCCAAGGCAGATGTCACAAAGATCAACGTGTTCCCCAACCCGTACTACGGGTTCAACAGGGCAG
>CAYHRX010000013.1:0-17447 GCA_964359075.1 uncultured Chitinophagales bacterium | reverse complement strand
TCGTCAAGCTCGCCTGCACGTGCGCCGTTGTCCACTCCATTTGCTGTGAGGATAATTTCCGGGGCCCCATCCTTATCGATGTCGTGGAGGAAAAATGATTCTGGCCATGCAGCAGTTGGATACGACCACATCCGAGTGCCTGTCAAGAGATCGAATGTAGAGATCCCCCTCGGCGTATAACCAAGAAGTTTATTGGTTGAGGTAAAGCGACCAAGAACAATTTGCTTGTGGTTAGATGCAGGAACAAGAAAGTTCAGTTCAGCATTGACATCTGCCGGCAATTCAGTCAACGATTCTGGCTTCGGATAGAGAACGAACTTGGTGAGAATGACCGATTAGAATATCTCAATTGCGTAGGCAAAGATTGTATCTCGTTCCTTGGTTGAAATGAAGACTTCTTTCGTCCCATCTCCTGTAATGTCATGAGCAAAGCCAAAGTTGATATTTTGTGTTGGCGGGAGATTCGTTTGGTTTATTGTCTTTCCATCGAGGGTAACGGCGATGATGTTGCTTTCATTGGGCGTCACGCCAGTGGAGAGGATGAGTTTCTCGTCATTGGCATCTCCGTCAAGGTCTATGAAGAAAATCTCCTTGTTCTCTGCACGCTCTGGTGCCTTCGTCTGGCGGAAGTAATAGGGGTAGTCGTCTGAGTTAAGTGAGATCGGAGCCTGTTGCGCCGTGCACCCCGAGAGCATGGCGAGGACGACGAACTGTAAGATTGGGGGGAGTCGAGCTGGAAGAAATTTCATGAACCTCTCCGCTTTGGATTTGTCTAGGACGTTAGAATCTCTAATGCGCTATTTTGCAGCATGCCTGAGTGATGCTTTGATAAGTTCTTCCACGGTCCCGCCGAAGTCGGGACTGCCGTTTGATTCTTTCAGAGCAGAGAGGAGTGCCTTTTCTGCAACAGGCCGTGAATACCCGAGCGACGTCAATGCAAGGAGTGCCTCCGTCCTGATCTGCGACTGCTTGTCTGTCGGGGTGGAGGGAAAGATGCCGGAGGTCTCTACTTTGCTGATCTTGTCGCGCAGTTCCACGACAAGCCGTTCAGCGAGCTTCTTGCCCACGCCGGGAATGGCCGTCAGTGCGCCAAGGTTGCCTGAGGTGATGTGGTGCTTGAGGTCGGGCACCGTGATACCGGAGAGGACCGTTTGCGCCATTCTGGGACCGATGCCAGAGACGGAGATGAGAAGCTTGAAGATGTTGCGTTCCTCCTCCGTGGCAAAGCCGAAAAGCTGGAGCACGTCCTCCCGGACGTGAAGGTAGGTGAGCAAGGTAACCGTGCCGTTCACATTGCCAAGCGTCGCATACGTCGAGAGCGGGATGCTGATGCTGTAGCCGACCCCTTGCGTATCAACGATGGCTTCAGTAGGAGATTTGTGGATGAGCGTGCCGCGGATGGACGCAATCATGCTCTTACTCGCCCAGGGTGTGCGAGGATGAACGACTTCCAGTCTTTATGCTTGGCAGTTGGAGTCACGAGCCGATTGAGATGACAGATTGCGATGGCGATTGCGTCTGACGTATCGTGCAGCATTTTGGCGCTGGAGAGGCGCAGCATGGACTTCACCATGTACTGCACCTGTTCTTTAGATGCGGCGCCGTTACCGACAACCGCTTTCTTCACTTCACGGGGAGAGTATTCTGTCGTCGGGATCTCACTTTCGACCGCTGCGAGGATGGCAACACCACGTGCATGACCAAGCTTCAACGCCGACTGTGCGTTCTTGCCATAGAATGCCGACTCAATGGCGAATTCATCGGGATGAAACGTTTCAATCACGGAGCGAAGGTTCGTGTAGATCTTTTTCAGACGCAGAGGCATCGAGACGTTCGCCTTGTTGCGTACAGTGCCACAACTGACAAGGTGCATCGAGTTTCGATTGCGCATCACGACGCCGTAGCCAGTCACAAGCGTTCCCGGATCGACACCGAGCACGACAAGCGATTGGGTTCGGCGAAGGGAGGCCCGACCGTTACGCATTGAGCGCCGCAGATTCATTCTCATCGAAGTCGCTGTTTGTCCGAATGTCGGTCCACATCGGTGTTCGCCGGATTCTCTTTGTCCAGTGCCCATCGCAACGGATTGTTTGTAATGTACGCGCGAATCCGATGGAGGTCTGCATCATTTCGGATTATGTGGTCGTGAAAGCGTCCCTGCCAACCGAAATCCGCCGCGCCATTGTCTCTTGCCCAGGTAGTGACTGCTGCTTTGAATGTCCGAACGACAACCGAGAGCGACCGTTTCCTGGGCGAAAGAGTGGCCATGGCTTCTTCCTTGGATAAAAACAGCAGTTGACCGTCCGTTGGATTGGTAGGTCCATCGGGTTTCGTTGTAGGGACGTTCAATTGAACGTCCCTACGGACGACACTTTTCGTATCCGACAAATCATCGATGAGGATAATTCCATGGATATGGTTCGGCATAACTTTGTGGTCATCGAGTCCAACTCCTGGGTGGTGTTGCGGAATCTGTCGCCAGCAATCGTCCGCTGTTTTGCCAAGCTCGGACAAGACAACTGCGTCATTCTCAATATGTCCGAACACACATCGTCTGTCTTTCACAACGATGGTCACGAGATACCACCAGGCCCATGAGTAGTCCCAATCCGGCAGCCGCGTTGAGCGACGATGATGGAGTTGTGGATCGTAACGCACGTGAGGTAACTGTCAAGAGTGTCCAGCAATGTATCCGTTACGCGTTGAGCGACGCAAGTTCCTTCTCGTCTATGTCGAAGTTCGAATAGACATTCTGCACGTCCTCATGCTCTTCAAGGGCTTCCATCAGCTTGAGAGTCTGTTCTGCTTCCTTGCCGGTGATCTTTACAGTGTTCTGCGGGATCATCTGCAATGCGGCATGTTCGATCTTGATACCTTTATCCTCGATAGCTCTCTTCACAGCGTCGAACGCCTGCGGCGGTGTGATGATGGTAAAGGTATCATCGTCGGTTTGCATGTCATCTGCCCCAGCGTCGAGGATGATCGTCAAAAGATCATCTTCGCTAATCGATTGTCCCCCCCGCGAGATGACGATGTTCCCCTTCCGATGAAACATCCAGCCAACGCTTCCGCTTTGTCCGAGGTTGCCGTTGTTGCGTGAGAAGACATGTCGCATTTCGGACACTGTGCGGTTGTTGTTGTCGGTAACGACTTCGACGATAATCGCGATGCCGCCCGGTCCGTAGCCTTCGAATGTCACTTCTTCGTACGACACGCCGGGCAGCTCTCCCGTCCCCTTCTGGATTGCGCGTTTGATGTTGTCCGCCGGCATGTTGGAACTTTTGGCAGTCTGTATTGCGAGACGCAGTCGGGGGTTTCCTTCAGGGTTGCCGCCGCCGTTCTTTGCAGCGATGGTGATTTCTTTGATGAGCCGCGTGAAGAGTCGTCCCCGCGCTGCGTCGGTTGCGCCCTTCTTCCGTTTGATTGTTGCCCATTTTGAATGGCCTGACATGGTAGGGGTCTCCTTGGTTTCTCATTGTCAATTATCGAACATCTCGAACCTTAAGCTGCGGTACCGTGTCTGCGGGACGTGTGCCGTTTGGTGGAACGTAGTCGTTCTCCTCAACTGAGAAGACGCACTCCACATCCCTGCGCCCGTTGGAAAGGCGGGGGAGAAGCTCTCCGAGCCCGAAGCCGATGGCGTCGAACACGATGCCGTTCTGCCGCACCTTGAACCGCAGATGGTTTCTTCCCACGATCCTCGCGGAGCCGACGACTTCAAGGTTTCGGGCGAGGAACGTGGGCTTCATGTTACTCGGCCCGAATGGTGCGAACTCTTTCAGGATGCGCACAAAGCGGGGCGTGACTTCGGCAAAGGAGATCTCGACATCAACCTTGATCTCCGGCGTTCTCAGCTCGTCGGTCATCAACTCCTTTACGACAGCGTTGAATGCGTCACGGAACTCATCGAGTCTGGATATCTCCACGGTGAGTCCGGCCGCATACTTGTGCCCGCCGAACTGGATCAGTTTATCCTCGCAGCGTTTAAGCGCCTTGTACACATCGAACCCGCTGACGCTGCGCGCCGAACCTTTTGCAACACCATCAACAGTTGCCATCATGATGGAGGGTTTGTAGTACTTCTCAACCATGCGCGAAGCGACGATGCCAACAATTCCAGGATGCCAATGTTCCTGATGCAGGACGATGGCAGAATCTATGTCAAGATCGAACAATGATTCAGCAAGCTGTTGGGCTTCGCCGAATGTGTTCTCGTCAATCTTGCGGCGGTTCTGGTTTTCAAGCTCAAGCACGCTTGCAAGACTGCGCGCTTCGACGGGGTCATCACATGTCAGAAGGCGTACCGCTCTCGTCGCGTCACCGAGTCTCCCGGCAGCATTGATGCGTGGAGCGAGGCCGAAGACAATCTGTCCCGTACTGATTGTTTTCTTGTCGAGACCTGCAGCTTCGATCAGCGCCTTGATTCCCGGCCGCGGAGTCTGGTTGATGTGCTCAAAACCCTGCTTGACGAGGACACGGTTCTCCCCGATGAGCGGTACGATATCGGCAGTCGTCGCAAGTGTGACGAACTCGAGGTACTCCGGCAGCAGCGATTCCTTGTTGAGTCGTTGAGCAACAGCCTGAATGAACTTGAACCCCACACCGCACCCACAGAGATACTTGAAGGGATACGTATCGCCAGGCTTGATCGGATCAAGAACCGCGTATGCGTCCGGCAACTTGTCCCCCGGTTCGTGGTGGTCACAGATAATCACGTCGAGGTTCAGGCTTTTCGCGTACGCAACCTGCTCAACCGCGGTGATACCGCAATCGACCGAGATAAAGAGTGTCACGCCGTCGTTGTGTGCTTTGTCGATGCCTGCGCGGGAAATGCCATAGCCTTCCTTCAAACGGTCGGGGATGTAGTAGCCGATGTCCCCACCGACTTGTCGAAGGAACAGATACAACATTGAGGCGCCGTTCGTGCCGTCAACGTCGTAGTCGCCGAAGACGAGGATTTTTTCTTTCTGTTCTATTGCAGCGATGACCCGCGAGACCGCGTTCTCCATGCCATCCATGAGGAACGGGTCATGAAGGAGATCAAGGGTGGGGCGGAAGTATGCCTTCGCTTTGGCATAGTCATCGATCCCCCGAAACACCAGCACCTTCGCGATTGCTTCAGGAACGTTGATCTCTTTGGAGAGACGTGTAACTACATCCGCATCAGGTGGCTCTGCCACAGTCCACCTGTGTTCCCTGATGGTGGTACTCACGATGACTCCATTGAAATTCAGCGCAGGCCTGTAAGCCGAATTCTGTCTTCCCTCCGCCGAAGGCAGAGAGGAGGCAACCATTTCTCTGGGCCTTGGATTGCTCCTTGGCTCTAGCGACCTACCCAAGAGTTACTCTCCGCCTTTCGGTGGAGAAACGAAGCGAGCAACTTCTTCCCTCTTATTTGGTCTTGCTCCAGGTGGGGTTTATCGTGCCCCCGACATTACTGTCGGGGCGGTGAGCTCTTACCTCGCCTTTTCACCCTTACCCCGTCCCGACAAGTCGGGACAGGACGGTATGTTTTCTGTGATACTTTCCGTTCCCGATGGCTTGGGCCATCGGGACCCCCGCTATTCACGGGGCACCTCGCTCTGCGGAGTTCGGACTTTCCTCATCCCGTCCTACGGACGGACGCGGTTGCCCGACCTGCGTTGTGTGAATGTTTAGTTGATTAATAGAAACTCTATGAAGCAACTGTCGAGCTTGTCTCTGCAATCTCATCAGACACCAACATGCGGCCGCAACGCTCACAGGTGAAGAGCTTGTCGTTGAGTCGGAGCTCAAGCAGCTTCTGGGGCGGCACTTTGTTAAAACACCCGCCGCAGGCTCCGCGCTTCACGGGCACAACGGCCTTGCCCTTCTTGGCTTTCCGAATCCGCTCGTATGCCGTGAGGTCGGTCGGGTTGATGCGCGCGTGAATCTTTTGCCGCTCGTGCATGTATTTCAGCTCTTCGGCCTCGGTGCTTTTTGAGACTTCGGCCAGGGCCAGCCGCTTCTCTTCGAGCGCAACCCTGGTTTCCTCCAGTTTTGCCTTTGATGTTTCAATATCTGTGCGTGCTATGGTTGCCTTGTTCTCAAACGCTTCCATCTCCTTTTCAAGTTTCGCGACCAGTCCGGCGGCGTGGTCCATCTCTCGCGTGAGAGCATCATACTGCCTGTTGGTTTTTACCTCCAGCTGCTGCTTCTTGTACCGTTCAAGTTTCTTTTTGAGAGAAATAATCTCACTGTCTGCATTGTCGCGTGCAGAGAACGCTGAGCGCATCTCCTGCTCGAGTCCGGCAACCTGGCTTTCGAGCTCAGCGACCTTTGCTTCGAGGTCACGGGCCTCTGACGGGAGGTCGCCCTTCAGTTCCTCGATCTCGTCGAGATTGTTGTCAATGAGCTGCAATGCGTACAGGTTGCGTAACCGATTTTCCAATGGCGTTTCCTTGCTGTTAGTTATACACTATCGGGTTCGATGATGTCCGTGCAGTGAACACGGGGATTGCCGCGTTGCTGCGCTTGAACTCCTGCTTGAGCCGTGATACTACGGCGTCAACAATCGGTTGCTCAGTTTCATAGTGTCCTGCATCGACCAGGAGTATCTTTCCCGCCGCCTCGTGGAAGCCATGGTACTTCACATCAGCCGTCACGAATGCGTCTGCCCCCTGGCGGATTGCTTCCGCGGTCAGGTCAGCTCCGCTCCCACCGCATGCCGCGACTCGGTGGATGTGTGCCCTGCGGCCTCGCGCGTAGCGCAAGGCCTTTGAGCCCAGCATTCTCTTCACGTGTGCGACGAACTGGGATTCCGAAAGTCTGCGCGGAAGATCTCCGATGATGCCCATTCCATATTCTTGAGAGATATTCTCGAGTGGATACACATCGTACGCGACTTCTTCGTATGGATGCGCGTCGATCATCGCCCGGAGGATATCGTTGAGCTTTGGTTTCTCCGCGATCATCTCGAGACGGATCTCCTCTACGTGTTCGCGCTTCCCCTTCTCGCCGACTGTCGGGGTGGAGGACTCGTTCCCGCGGAATGTTCCGATGCCCTGGCTCCGGAACGAACACAACTCGTAATTGCCAATTCTTCCTGCACCGGCCATCCCCATTGCCTCGGCAACACGGTCTGCATGGTCGGCAGGCACGAAGGTGACGATCTTCCGGCTTAGCCGATAGTCCTTGTGAAGGAAATCCACTCCTGCAAGACCGAGTTTCTCGGCGAGTGCAAAGCTCGTCCCGGCGCGAGTGAAATCAAGGTTTGTATGGACTGAACAGAGGGTGATTCCCGCGCTCAACAACTTCTCGATACAGCGAGCTTCGGTGTCCCGTAAGTCTACCGTGCGAAGAGGTCTGAACAACAGCGGGTGGTGGCTGATAATGAGGTTGGCGCGTTTTGCTGCCGCTTCACGAATTGTCCCCTCGGTTGCATCAAGGCAAACAAGGATTCGTTTGACCTCTGGCTCAGGTGATCCGACCTGCAGTCCAACATTGTCCCGCTCCCACGCAATCTCCTTTGGTGCCCACGCTTCGATAATCTTCTGGACATCTCTTACAGTCATGTATCTGAGCAACGCTACCTAAATAAAGTGTCCCGCGGTTGGGCGGGACACTTGTTATCCGGGGATGATGAAAACCGGCAGAATACTCATTATTTCGCTTGGAAAGCGCAAAACCATTCAGACCTCACAACGCTCGATTTCAAATAGCCTGAGAAAATATAGAAAGAGATGGCAAGAGATGCAAGTGGATTTAGGGTGCGGCAGATGTTACATTGTGTATTACAAATCCACTGTCACCGATATTTGTATCCACAAGAGTAACCATGTCCAGAAAAACTGCTGTCCTATGTCATGTCTCCGGCATGTCCTTCGTTGCACACGCTGATTCAAACCACTTTGTCCCGATTGACTCGTCAGCAGACGGGGGGCCAACGCTTGCGTCCTCACCTATGGAGCTGCTATTGATCTCACTTGGAGGGTGCACGGGAAGCGATGTTGTGTCTATCCTTCAAAAGAAGAGGACGGAAGTCCAAGCCTTTGAGCTCCACGTTACGGGGGAGAGGAGGGACGAGCACCCAAAGGTGTACACGCGTATCAGCGTTGAGTTTGTTGTCCGAGGCAGAGGCATCAAGTCGGAGGACGTTGAACGGGCGATCGAGCTTTCGTCCACCCAATACTGCTCGGTAAGCGCGATGCTTCGGAACGGGGGTGTTGAGCTGGAATACTCGTACAAGATTCTGGAAGAGTAGCTGCTACATCTTGTCGTACTCAATCCGCTCGAAGTTGATGTCCCGGAGCTTCGTGATTTCCTTCTCGATAAGGCCGATGTTGCGGTCGAGTTCCTTCACCAACTCCATCTCCTGATCCTGAAGGTGCTGGCGGGAAAGGATGTCGGTGCTGATCTTCATGGCCGCGAGAGGGTTGTTGAATTCGTGGCAAACGGTGACGACAAGTTCCTTGATTGCATCGGTTCGCTTCTTGGCAATCAGATCCGTCTTCTGTTGCTCAGAGATCCGGCGTTTCAGAAACACTCGTTCAAGGATATTCACGATCGTACGAGGGAGGACAGAATCGACGGCTTCATCCTTGACCACGAAGTCCTCGATCCCATATTTCATTGCCTCGATGGCAAGCCGGAAATCACGGTTCGAGGTCAGAAAGATGATTGGTGTCTCGATCTTGTTTTCGCGAATGGTGCGGGTAACGTCCAGCCCGTTCACTTCAGGCAGGTAGTAATCAATGAGCACGAGGTCGATGCTCTTGTTCACCTTGAGCTCCTCGATTGCCGAAGGGCCATCCTGCTTCCAAATGATGTTGAATTTCTTCCCCTGGTACTTTGCCAGCAATTGCTGGGCGACGGCCATGTAACCGGTATCGTCGTCGACAAAGAGGAGATTGATGACTTCCGGCGTTTCCATTGTCTTTGTCCTGATTCTACCAAGATAATAGCACTTGGGGTGATGAGTTGCAAATGAATTCTCAGATGCCTCCGGAAAGTTGATTTTGTGGAATTGTTTGCATATTTTCGCTCACACCGTTTGAGGAGTCCATCGAGAGGAAGGCCGGCAGAAAACGGCGGCTGATGCTCTCCCCGTCCAACATCTGGAGTCGTTCGATGTCTGAAAAAAGCAAGATACTCGTTGTCGATGATGAAGACGCACTTAGAACCGTGCTGAGCGGCGAACTGGTAAGCGAGGGATATGAAGTTCGCACGGCAGCCGATGGTGACGATGCCATCTCAAGCCTCCAGAAGGAAAGTTTCAACCTTGTTCTTCTGGACATCAAGATGCCGCGGATGAACGGGTTTGAGGTGTTGAAGTTCATAAAGGAGAAGTATCCCGACACAAAGGTTGTGATGTTGACTGGCTTTGCTGACCTTAAGAATGCGATCGAGTCGAAGAAACTCGGCGCTGAAGATTTCGTGAGCAAACCGTACGATCTTGTTGACCTATTGACAACTATTGAACGGGTACTCAGTGAATAGAGACACAACCGCCGGCGATGTTGCCGTCGCCCCCCAAAAACTTGGTGCGCCCATGCCAAAGCGCTACAATCTCTTGATTGTCGACGACGAGGAATCGCTTCGCACGCTTCTGGAGAGCGAGCTCGCCGAGACACAGGAATTTGCCGTTGACACCGCCTCCGATGGAGGGCAGGCGATCAACCTGATTCAGGGGAAAGTGTACGATGTTGTACTGCTGGACATCCGCATGCCGCGTGTGAGCGGCATCGAGGTCTTGAAATTCGTCCATGAGTATTCTCCCACCACACAGGTTATCATTCTCACTAACTACGCCGATGTAAAAACGGCCATCCAGACGATCAAGCTGGGCGCGTACGACTTCCTTGCCAAACCGTACGACATCGACGAGCTGTTCAACACTATCCACCGTGCTATCGAGCGCAAGCAGCTGTTCATCGACAACAAACTGATGAAGAGCGAGCTCTCGCGGAAAGCCGGCAGCTATGAGCTCATCGGGCAGAGCCCCGCATTCTTGAAGCTCGTTGAAAGCGCAACACGGTTTGCGGAGAGCGATTCATTTGTTCTGATTCAGGGTGCAAGCGGCACGGGTAAAGAGCTCATCGCCAATCTGATCCATCGGAGAAGCCCCCGCAACGATCGTCCATTTGTTGCAGTCAATTGTGCGTCTATTCCCGATACGCTGCTCGAAAGCGAATTGTTCGGACACGAGAAGGGCGCCTTCACCAACGCGTACTCCACCAAGCAGGGACTTGTTGAGGTGGCAAACGGCGGCACGTTGTTTCTCGATGAAGTAGGTGATATTAGTCCCGCAATTCAGCCGAAGCTCTTGCGGTTCCTGGAGACTGGCGAGTTTCGTCGGGTTGGAGGGACCAACTTGCTCACGGTCGATGTCAGAGTAGTTTCCGCGACGAACAAGGATCTCCGTGAAGAGGTTAAGGCAGTGAGGTTCCGTGAAGACCTACTCTATCGCCTGAACGTTGTCACTCTCCGCGTTCCACTGCTCAGCGAGCACAGAGAGGACATCCCCATTCTTGCAGAGTATTTCCTTGCAAGAAAGGCAAAGACCAAGACGCCGAAGAAACTCTCACCCGGAGCACTCAACCTTCTGCAACTACACGATTGGCCAGGCAATGTCCGGGAACTTGAACATGTGCTTGAAGGGGCCGTATTGCTGTCGATCAGTGACACCATTGAAGAGTCCGATCTTGCCATGTATTTCCACCGCCCGGTGGGAGGCGGCCCTGAGGGAACTGCAGCACTTGCAGCGACTCTCCTTCCCGAGCAAGTTGTACCGTTGGACGAGGTCGAACGCATACACATTGAGCGGGCGCTGAAGCATTACAACTTCAGCCGCACCAAGACCGCTAGTGCACTTGGCATCAGCAAAAAGACGCTCTATCTCAAGATCAAGCAATATGGCATGAAGGTTCAGGATTCTTAGTACGGGTGAAACTTTCTGCCCGCTCACCAGTATAACTTGGTGACCAGTACTAGATCTATCTCTCCTTCTGAAAGCCGGACGCAGCTGACCACTGTTCCGGCTTTCTCCTTTTCATAAGGCTCTTGCTGCCTTGACTTTAGCGTCCCTTTTTCGTTTCTTGAGTGCAGTTTGGCCGTCTCTTTAGCCCTGTGTTGCTTTTTCTGAACAGGGCTTTTTTCCATTTCTGCCCCAGCTTCTGGACCCTGCATGCAAAAATTCCAAGGCGTCGATTACTTCAACATCGACTCGCTGCTGAGCGAAGAAGAAATCCTCGTCCGCAACACCGTGCGCGAATTCGTCGACGACAATGTCCTTCCCATCATCGAGAAGCATAATCGTGCCGGAACCTTTCCCCTGGATCTCGTTCCGAAGATGGCAGAACTTGGCATGTTCGGGGCAACGCTGCCGGCGACGTATGGCTGCGCGGGAATGAACAATGTTGCCTACGGACTGGTAATGCAGGAGCTTGAGCGTGGGGATAGCGGCGTCCGCAGCTTTGCGTCTGTGCAGAGTGCGCTGGTGATGTATCCGATCTATGCTTACGGTTCGGAGAAACAAAAGGACTACTGGCTGCCGGGGCTGGCAAAGGGTGAGAAGATTGGGTGCTTCGGGCTAACTGAGCCTGACTTCGGCTCAAACCCCGGCGGGATGATCACCCGTGCGGAAGAAACCTCCGATGGCTACGTAATCAACGGTGCCAAGATGTGGATTACCAACGGGACGCTTGCCGACGTGGCCGTTGTTTGGGCAAAACTGAATGGCGTTGTGCATGGCTTCCTTGTCGAGAAAGGCATGAAGGGATTCTCGGCTCCCGAAATGAAAGGCAAGCATTCACTGAGAGCTTCGGTTACATCAGAGCTGATCTTTGAGGATGTACATATACCGAAGGAGAACATCCTTCCCAATGGGAGCGGCTTGAAACTGCCGTTGAGTTGTCTGAGCCAGGCGCGCTATGGAATTGCCTGGGGCGCGATTGGTGCGGCAATGGCGTGCTACGATGCCGCGCTCCAGTATGCGAAGACACGGATTCAATTTGACAAGCCTATTGCCTCGTTCCAATTGAACCAGGCCAAACTCGTCGAGATGGTTAATGAGATCACGAAGTCCCAGCTTCTGGTGGTGCAGCTCGGACGTCTGAAGGATTCCGGCAAGGTACGCTTCCAGCAGATCTCGATGGCGAAGCGGAACAATGTCTACCAGGCGCTCAAGATTGCCCGTGAGGCACGCTCAATTCTTGGAGCCAACGGAATCCTTGACGAGTATCCCGTCATGCGCCATGCCGCCAACCTGGAATCGGTGCTGACGTATGAGGGCACGCATGAAATGCATACACTGATTGTTGGAGAGGATATCACCGGCATTTCGGCGTTTGTGTAGGAGTTGTCCGGAGATGTCTGTTTCTATGCTTCTATTGTTCACATTCATTCTGATGCCTCGTGTCGACAAAAAAGGTCCTTGGTGAGGCTCTCACCTACGACGACGTCCTGCTCGTCCCGGCAAAGTCCTCAGTACTTCCCCGCGATGTGAGCGTCCGAACGAGGCTCACACGCAACATCGACCTCAACATCCCACTGATTAGTGCAGCCATGGATACCGTGACGGAGTCTGAAATGGCAATTGCGATGGCTCGCGAGGGTGGGATCGGTATCTTGCACAAGAATATGACCATCACGCGACAGGTGGAAGAAGTTGGTCGTGTGAAGCGCTCGGAAAGCGCCATGATTCTGGATCCGATTACCGTACGGGCAGATCAGAAGTTACGAGATGTTTTCCATCTCATGAACAAGTATCGGATCTCAGGAATTCCTGTTGTCGATGGAAGCAACAGGCTCATCGGTATCATCACGAACAGGGACTTGCGTTTCGATCCGGACCAAGATCAACTCGTCTCGAAGATCATGACGGCCGAGAATCTTGTCACGGCGCCAGTGGGGACCACAATGCATCAGGCCGAACGAATCCTGCAAAAGCACAAGGTTGAGAAGCTGCCGGTTGTGGACAAGAACGGCGTCCTCAAGGGATTGATTACGTTTAAGGACATCCACAAGCGAAAACGTTTCCCGTATGCATGCAAGGACCAGCATGGCCGCTTGCGCGTTGGTGCTGCGGTTGGAGTCACCGCTGACACTGCAGACAGGGTTCGTGCGTTGGTGAGGGTAGGAGTGGATGTCGTCATTGTCGACACGGCGCACGGTCATTCGCGTGGAGTGCTCGAGACTGTGAAAATGGTGCGCAAGCTTTTCCCCGATCTCGATTTGGTGGCCGGGAATGTGGGTACCACCGAAGGGACACGCGATATTATCCGGGCGGGTGCCGACGCAGTGAAAGTAGGGATTGGGCCCGGCTCGATTTGCACGACGCGTGTCGTTGCCGGAATTGGTATCCCTCAACTCACCGCGATCATTGAATGTGCAAAGATTGCCTCGAAATTCCGCGTGCCGATTATCGCCGATGGCGGCATCAAGCAGACGGGTGACATTGCCAAGGCAATTGCTGCTGGCGCCGACTCCGTGATGATCGGGGGATTGTTTGCAGGTGTTGACGAAAGTCCTGGACAGAAAGTTCTTTACGAAGGCCGGAGCTACAAGGTCTATCGTGGTATGGGATCGATCGAGGCGATGAAGCAGGGGAGCAAGGATCGGTATTTCCAGGATGCAGAAGACGATATCCAGAAGCTTGTGCCTGAAGGAATCGAGGGTCGCGTGCCGTACAAAGGTCCGCTTGGCGACACCGTGTACCAGATGGTAGGCGGACTGCGTTCCGCAATGGGCTACTGCGGCGCTGCCACTGTTGCGGAGATGAAAGCAAAAGCGCGGTTCGTTCGCATGACCGACGCCGGACTCCGCGAAAGTCACCCGCACGACATCTCCATCACGAAAGAGGCTCCGAATTATCACCTCTAGGTGGTTCACCCGGCGATGAGCAAACGCAGGTTGGCGCTGCTGCGCGAGACGATGCGGCAGGAGAAGTTCGATGCATTTGTCGTCAGTGCGCTCCCCCATATCCGCTACCTCGCAGGGTTCTCCGGATCGAATGCACTCTGCATTGTCCGGCGTAGCGACGTGTTCTTTCTGACAGACTCCCGTTACACGCTCCAGAGCAAACATGAGGTGAAGGGTTGGAAGCGCGTCATCTCCTCAAACGACTTGTTCGATGAATGTGGCAAACGGGGACTTTTCCGCGGATGTCGTCGCATCGGGTTCGAATCTCACTCCCTTACCTATGCCCAGTACAGGCGGCTGAAGAAAGTCTCCGCCGGCGCATCGTTCGTTCCAACAACCGACATCATCGAAGCGCTTGTTGTCGTGAAGCAGCGGGGAGAAGTGGAATGCATGCGCGAGGCAATCAGCATCTCGGACAGGGTATTCGGTGAGATTATCGGCAAGATCAAACCTGGAGTGGCTGAGCTTGACATAGCAGCCGAGATATCGTACCTGCACAAGACACACGGTGCGGAGAAAGACGCGTTTGAACCCATTGTCGCAAGTGGTGAACGGGGCGCTCTGCCGCACGCCCGTGCCTCTGGCAAACGCATCAAGCGCGGTGAGCTTGTAACACTGGATTTCGGTTGCAGCGTCCGTGGGTACAATTCTGATATCACCCGTACCGTTGCTGTTGGCAGACCAACGGCAGAGGCGAAGAAGATGTATCATGTTGTGCTGCACGCGCAGTGCGCGGCCATTGATGCCGCAAAGGGCGGTATGTCGGCAAAGAAACTTGACGCTGTTGCACGTGGCTGCATTGCAAAGGAAGGATACGGCAGATACTTTACGCATTCGCTCGGACATGGACTTGGGCTCCAGGTTCATGAACGCCCACGGGTATCCTCTCTCAGCAAGGAACAATTGCAGGTGGGAAGTGTGATAACGATCGAGCCGGGCGTCTACATTCCACGTCTCGGCGGAGTGCGGATAGAAGATGATGTATTGCTGAAGCCCGACGGATGCGAAGTCCTTAACTCGGCCCCCAAAGAGTTCATGGTTGTGTGAAATGTTGTCTCCAGAGATTTCTCCCAGAAGAGTTCTTGTCATAGCATACTATTTTCCCCCGATGGGGCTCAGCGGAGTCCAGCGGACGCTTAAGTTCGTGAAGTATCTGCCGAAGTTCGGGTGGCTCCCGACCGTCCTGACGGTAGATCCTGGCGGGTACTTCGCGCAGGATAACTCACTGCTGGGAGAGGTGCAGTCCCCCGACATCCGGATCGAGCGGACGAAAGCGGCCGGGCCGGGGAAAGTATTCGCGAAGAAGGAAGTTGTAAAGCTCCCGTCGGAACGAACCCGGAAGCTGCTCAGCAGACTCAGCGACACATTCTTCATCCCGGATAACAAGATCGGCTGGAGGAAGAAGGCCGTGGCGAAGGCTCTGGCATTGAACAGGGAAACGCCTTTTGATCTGATCTTCGCAACAGCACCACCGTTCACCGATCTCATAATCGGTGCCGACATTAAGTCGAAGATCAACAAGCCGCTGGTGTTCGACTACCGGGACCCGTGGCTCGATTATCCGTTCAAGTTCTACCCCACGCCCCTGCACAGGTGGAGAAACTATGTTCTCGAACGGAATGCACTGCGGACCAGCAGCCACGTGGTGACGACAAACAGACGGGTGAAGGAGACCCTGATTGCCCGATACCCGTTTCTCACGTACCACGACATTGACATCGTCTCTCAGGGATTTGATCCTGATGATTACCGACTCAACGGATCTGTAGAGCGAACATCCGGCAAGATGCGGATAACTTACGCCGGCATTTTCTGGGAAGATCGGAAGCCCGACTACTTCCTCAGAGCTTTGCGCAACCTCTTCCAGGAGAAGCCGGAGCTTCGTGGAAGAATCGAGGCGTGCTTTGTTGGGAACTTCCGGGACGAGAACGTGAAGCTGGTGGAGAGCTTGGGCCTGCAGGACTCGGTTCAGGTGCTCGGATATCTTCCGCACCGGGAATGCGTGCGTCAACTGGCGGGGTCGGACGTTTTGTGGATGATCGTGGGAGATGAGTTTGGATCGCCCGGAAAGACGTATGAGTATATCGGGGCACAGAAACCGATTCTCGGTTGTGTGCCTGAAGGATTTTTGAAAACGACCATCCTTGAGGCTGGTGGAACGACCGTTGCTCCCGATGATGTCGAAGGTATCAAGAAGGCCATTGAAGAGTACTACGGTCAGTTTAAACACCGGTTGCTGAAGGGACCGAAGAAGGATGTTGTTGAGAAGTACAACCGGGTAAACCTCACGGGCCAGCTTGTGAGGATATTCGAATCTTTGTTCGAGCCATAGTATGAATATTCTCGTCATAGGTTCCGGCGGGCGAGAGCACGCCCTCGTTTGGGAACTCAAGCAGAGCCCGAAGACTGAGAGGCTTTACTGCGCTCCTGGAAATCCCGGCATTGCTTCTCTTGCTGATTGTGTCCCCATTGCCGCGTCCGATCATAATGGACTCATCCGATTTGCTCAGGAGCGGAAGATCGACCTTGTTGTTGTCGGGCCCGAACAGCCGCTCGCCGAGGGGATTGTTGATCTGTTTGAAGAGCATGGTGTGAAGATATTCGGGCCGACGAAGAGGGCCGCCGTGCTGGAGTGGAGCAAGGCGTTCGCAAAGGCATTCATGCAGCGCCATGCCATCCCGACTGCTGAGCATCGGACATTTGCAATGGCTGAACGCGGTGAAGCAGATCGGTATCTACGCTCGACATCATACCCGGTGGTGCTGAAAGCCGACGGTCTGGCGGCGGGAAAAGGCGTGGTGATCTGCGGCGATGAGGAGACGGCATTGATCTCTCTTCGCTCCATGATGGACGAAAGAGAATTCGGTGCGGCGGGCGAGAAGCTTGTGGTGGAAGAATTCATGGCGGGCGAAGAAGCCTCGGTCTTTGCGGTGTGCGACGGGAAGGACTATGTGACTCTCGCTCCGGCGCAGGATCACAAGAGGGTGTTCGATAATGATCAGGGGAAGAACACCGGCGGCATGGGCGCATACGCCCCCGCTCCGATTGTCACGCCCGGCGTTATGCAGAAAGTGAAGCGGGAAATCATCGAGCCAACACTTCGAGGCATGGCATCCGAGGGTCGCCCGTACAAAGGATGTCTGTACGTTGGACTCATGATCACCCCGGATGGACCGAAGGTCGTCGAGTTCAATTCGCGGTTCGGCGATCCTGAAACGCAGGTCGTTCTGCCGCTTTATGGCGGTGACCTTGTCGATCTCATCCTTGCTTCCTGTGATCGGACAATCTCTTCGCAGAAAGATCACGGAGAAGAGTACCCCACGCATGGCTCCTCCGTTTGCGTCGTGCTCGCATCCGGAGGCTATCCTGACAAATACCAAACGGGAAAAAGAATCGATGGCCTGCACAACCTTGCCGGACTGAACGGGGTTGTCGCGTTTCATGCGGGAACGAAGCGTCTCGATGATGCAATTGTCACGGCTGGTGGAAGAGTGCTTGGTGTTACGGCGATCTCAACATCTTCTGATCTTGAGAAAACAATCAGGATGGCGTACGACGGTGTCCGACGA
>CAYHRX010000012.1:14422-17618 GCA_964359075.1 uncultured Chitinophagales bacterium | reverse complement strand
TCATAGCCAACATAGTTGCGGCCTCCGAGAACTGCGGCAATGCAGGTTGAACCGCCTCCACAGAACGGATCGAGTACAACATCACCCTTGAATGTGTACAACTCAATGAGACGGCGCGGAAGTTCGACCGGAAACGGCGCAGGGTGGCCGATCTTCTTCGCCCGCTCCGCCGGAAACCTCCAGACGCTCTTCGTGAACTCCAGAAAATCATCCCGCCCGATCGTGTTCCCCTTCTCTCCCTTGTGTCGCTTGAAGCTCCCTTTGCTGAAAATCAGGATATATTCGTGCACATCTCGTAGTGTCGGATTGCTCGCAGAGCGCCAGCTTCCCCACGCGGTTGAGGGACTCGCGCTCGATCCTTTGTCCCAGATGATCTCGCCCCTCATCTGATAACCGATCTCGTGCATGTCTTGAATGATGTAGGAATGAAGTGGGATATACGGCTTTCGCCCAAGGTTGGCAACGTTGACACACGCACGACCGCCGTTGACAAGCACACGGTATGTTTCGGTGAACACTCGCCGAAGCAATGCACGGTACTGGTCCAGGGTGAGCTCGTCATCATATTCCTTCGTCACGTTGTACGGCGGTGAGGTGACCATCAAATGCACGCTGTTGTCAGGCAACTCGTCCATCGACTCGCTGCTCTTGAGGAAGATCCGATTCAGCAGATCAGGCTGAATAGGGTTCTCGGGACCGTCAACATGCTTGGAGCTCTGCAGGCCTTCATACAGCTTACTGGCATAGAACTTCGACGAATCATGGCTGATACGGCCGGACGTCCCGAACGAACTTGTCGCCGTGGACTTGCGGTTGTATGGTCGTTTTGATGTCACAGTCGAATGGTATCAGACACAGAAACAATGGTGCGATATTGGAAGTTTGTCAATGCACGCGAGAGCCGGAGAGGATACGCCAACGTATCGTATGTGACTTCAAGTAGTGAGGTGACTCGCCCACCATTCCTGAGCGTGAAACGGAATGGCACCGTGAGACTTGTGTCGGGGAATGAATACCAGTTGAAGACCTTGAACTTGTCAGACTCCCTCTCGCCCACCCTTCCCCCACCGTGGGACCACGGGGAACTCACTTCGAACGCGCTATCGCTGGTGCAGGCGATCTTCACGCGAAAAGGTCGAATCGGACTACGGAGCCGATATATCCTCATTACGGCAACCGAATCTCTAGTGACTGTAAGAGAGTCTTCTTCTCTCTCCACCGAAAGCCAACTGACGAGGGTCGATCCTCGTAGCCCCGGCTCGTATCCATTCGCCCGCTCGGTCAGAAGCGTGTCGAAACCACTGTCACTCATTTGAACACCCTGCAGGTCTTCACTTCCTCTTATCTTGACAATGCTATGGTCATCACCCAGCCTGTGCCGCTGCTCGACTCTGGCAAGACTATACCACATTCTTGCATATACAGGTCTCGTCGATAGGAAGAGCAGCAACCCCGCTGCGGCTATCCCCGAACCTATCAGCCATTTTGGACTTCGGAGTATGTGCAACCATCCAGTGTCTAGACCTGATGAGCGATACGCTCCGACGAGGGCGTGCACAAATGGCATCGTGAAGATCGTAGAGATGACGACGAAGGAAGCTTCATAGCCAATCGTACCTCCGAACGACAGAATCGTATTCTCAGCGAGAAGCCTCTGAGCGAGGCCCACATCTTCTGAGAAGATGAGCCGGATGAGCGGGACCGGAGCCGCAAGCACCAGCATCAGTCGCAACCAGATTGGCTTCACAAGAAAGCCGAGTGACACGCACAGCAATCCCACGGCAGGATACACGGCAACCTCCGGGCTGCGCAGCAGGGCAAGAAGTGTGAGGAACGTTAGAGTCACGAGCGAGCGAACTGCAAATGGGTATGCGTCGGGACTGAGACGAAACCGTTGCACCAGCTGCAACACAATCCAGAACCCGATGAATCCAAACAATCCACCGAGCAGTACATACCAACCGAAGTTGTTCACCCACGGGAAGCGGTACCCAAGCAGCATCCCGGCCAGAGTCTCAGACTGCCAGATGCATGATTGTACAATGAGTGTGAAGAGCATTATCTTCAAGCCATTCCACCTGACCCGCAGCCCTTTCTCAACGACCATCCGCCTTCTTCTTACAACGACGAACGCGACTACCCCTGTGAACAAGGAGATGACAACCAAGGTTAAGAGCATCGAGTACGATACAAAAAGCGGGGTGGTGCCAAGCTGGACCAATAGGTGTTCTTCCGTTGTCCGGGATGGAACACCGGCATCGAACCGCTCGACAAGGTTCACGGCAAGATCACCGCTTCGTTTGAGCCCTGATGCCGTGAAGTTCTCCCAATTATCTTGCGGCGTATGGACGGGCAGTGTCACGTCACTGGTAAAGTCAATGGCGGGGATGCCTTTTTCCAGGAATGCGTTGTGGTCAGACCCTGCTGCACCTCCGATCGTCGCATTGAGTGTTGCGGTGTGCGTGGGATACACAAGACCTTCAAACTTCAATTTGTTGTAGAAGATATCGTAGGCCGCTTCAGTCAACCACCGAGGTGCGCTTGAGAAAGTGTAGTCTGGATCGATATCAAGGTGGCTTGAGCCATCAGCCATGTCAAGCTGGATCATCAGCGCAACGCTATCCAGGTTGGCAAAGTGCTTCACGAAGTACTTCGACCCTTGCAGTCCTCGTTCCTCGCCGCCCCAGCAGCAGAACATGATTGTTGATGCATGCTGCATCTTCGCCAGCACTCGTGCAGCTTCAACCACACATGCAACGCCAGAGCCGTCATCATTCGCGCCGGGCACTTCCGGATCGGATGAATCGATATGTCCTCCGAGAATAATGATACGATCCGTTCTTCCCTTCAGCACACCAATGGCAATACCACTGGAAGTGTTCACCCCCTCAGCAATTAGCATAGGCATGATGTACGCTTCCTGGCAACCGAACTCACGAAACTTGTCAACAGCAAACTTCATCGCACGCTGCTCGCCCGGAGAACCCATCGTCCGAGGGCCTATGTCTTTGGCAAGCACTTTCAGGTAGGTCATCGCGCTGTCTTGAGAAAATTCCGTTTGCCGTACGGCTGTGGCAGGAATCAGCAGCAGAAAGAGGAGGAGATACATGGAGTGCGGGGTTAGCCTTTCCACTCTACTTCTTGAACGCCCGCAACGTGGTTCGCGTAGCGCGCAAGCACAAACAACATGTCCGAG
>CAYHRX010000012.1:0-14412 GCA_964359075.1 uncultured Chitinophagales bacterium | reverse complement strand
AGGGACACCGTAGTACCATCGCCGATGTCTTCGTTTCGGGAGAGTCGCACAACTGCACGTTCGGCTCTGCGACATATCGTTCGTGCGAAGTGTATGCGTGCGGCAACAGGCGAACCGCCGGGAAGAATGAACCTCTTGAGGGGCTTCAGATGAGCCTCGAGCGAATCGATGACGGTTTCCAGTGGAAGAGCATCCTTCGGGTCAAACCTTCTGATGCTCCTTGAAGCTGATGAGCGTGGAGTAGCCAGATCGGCACCAAGATCAAACAGTTGATTCTGGACCTGAGTGAGCATCTCCGCAATCCGTTTATCGGTGTTGTCAGCGAGGATGACTCCAAGCGCAGAATTCAGCTCGTCGACAGTTCCATATGCCTCAATGCGGAGTGCATCTTTCGGCACACGTTGCCCCCCAAAGAGCGAGGTGTCGCCTTTGTCGCCGGTCTTCGTATAGATTTTCATCTCAGAGTGGTTGGAGGACGTACGAATGTAGGGATTTGAGGCCTGACAAGCAAAGGAGCCAACTAGCTGCCGCTCGATGGAGTTGGTCATTCAGGATTACCGCTCGGCGTTCCAACCCGGCACAATCGCCTGCACAACATCCCATCCTTCGTACGGGCTGCGCCGCATTCTGACGTGCGCAATTCCAGAAAACGTCTCCACTTCCAGTGTCTCGGCCATCAGTCCATCCCACCGTACATTGATCCTGACCGACGCGTAGTCTCCCTCCACCTGACAGTCGATAGGTTCGATTTCCTTCTTTACGAACGTCATGATTTTGCCACTAAACTCCCGGACCCGCTCTTCCATTACGCTGAGTGTCGTACGTGAGCCCGAGGCATCAAACAGTTCATCTTTGCAGAAGGCGTTCATGGCAAACTTCACATCGCCTCCAAGCAGGAAGCGGAGAAAGTCCCCGGCGTACATCGTTGCACCGTGCTGATCGTTCGGGTGGAATTCCTCATAGATGAAGTGATGTGTAAAGCCCCCGATTCGGATGTCGTCGATCTCCTCGTCCAGCAGCTCTTCGGTGATGAACCTGTACCGCTCTTCAGCCGGCACGCTGCTGAGGAAATCAACCTGGATGCTGTTCTTGGCGAGCCGTTCCAAGATAGAACCCAACTCTGTCTCGATCTGGTTACTGAGGATCTCACCGATTGGCTTGAAAGATGGATTGCCGATGAACTGGCGGATGCTCATTCGTTCAGCATTCTCATACTGCCGCTCGAACTCCTCGATGTTCTGCAGGAATTGAGACTCGATCTCCGGGGGAGCCTTTGATTCTTCTTCCGAGAAGTGAGCGTTGAGAGCACGCTGGATACGGTCTTCACTGCTTTCCTCCATGTTAGCCTCCGACACAATAGGATGGGTAGTGCTCAGGCGAGGTGTCACCTGGGCGGAGACTGACTTTGCTGTCTAGCAGGGTGTTGAAAAACAAAATTCTTAGCCACGGAGGCACCGAGGCACAGAGTGAATGTGATGAAAAGAGATCAAAAATCAAACCTACTTCTCCTCAGTGTCTCCGTGACTCTGTGGCAAACCTCCTTTTTCAACAGCCTGCTAGGCTATTTTGTCTTCACGAACTTCAGTGAAGCCGAATTCATGCAGTAGCGGAGTCCGGTCGGCTCAGGACCATCATCGAACACATGCCCAAGGTGCGCGTCGCATCGCGCACATACCACTTCATCACGCATCATCATCAAGCTCTTGTCAAGGCCGGTTGTCACGTTCTCTTTCGCTATCGGCTGGTAGAAGCTCGGCCAGCCGGTTCCGGACTCGAACTTCGTTTCTGAACCGAACAGATCGGTGCCACAACAGGCGCATTTGTAGACACCCTTCTCGTGGTTGTTCCAATACTCCCCGGTGAACGCCCGCTCCGTGCCTTTCTCTCTCGTCACGTTGTACTGCAACGGCGTCAGGTGCTTCTTCCACTCTTCGTTTGACTTCGTTATCTTCTCGCTCATGACATATCCTTTCTTCTCTGCTGAATAGAGTTTCAGTCCCTGTGCACTGCGGGAATTCTTCTTACCGTCCGATGCGTCCATCTTTGTGCATCCAGTGTAAGTCAGCATCATAACGACGGCCAACAACACAGTCCCTGTGTTCATAACGACACTTCCTTTCCCGTTTAGATTGCTCGTCTACATCACAAAACAATAGTCCACAGCGTTCCGGTTCCCATCGATATTAGCAGGCTGCTGAAGAAGTCTTTTGATTGTCATTGCGAGGCGCTTTCTGCCGAAGTCCCGCTCTTGGATTCCGCCCTTAGGCGGGATTCAGAGAGCGGAACAATCTCTCTTTTCAGCGTGGATTCGAGAAACGAGATTGCTTCTCCCGACTTCGTCGGGATCGCAATGACTGTTCGGTTGGGTTTTTCAACAACCTGCCAGACAGTATGAGCTACCGCCAATGTTGGATTGGGGGAACGAGTCAATCAGTTGTGAAGGTTCGGCCAGAGAGAGCGATACGCCTTGTGCAACAATGATTCAATTCGCGTCCAGTCCTCTTCAGTAACGCCCCCCATCTTCGCTTTGTCGTCCCTGATGCTCATTGCCTCGGCACGATAGCGGCCGTACGCCATGAGTTTTTCCGTTGGAACCTTGTAGAACTCGGCTGCCGCTTCAGCAACTGCACGGTCGAGATCGCCGGGTTGGTGCTGGTCTCTTTGACGGTGGACGATCCACCATTCCAACTCCAGCTCCGCCACGCGGTTAGGAATAGTAATGGATGAGATCGGGGAGCACCTGCGCGTATCCGGAGCGGCTTATTCCTTTCTTGAACACAAACGCTGCTTCCGCAGCACGGTAGGCAAGAGCGCAACAACTCGGCCAACTGGAAGAAGAGACGTGCAGGCTCCCTGGCATAGTATGATCGCCACATGTCCACTTTCCTGACCGTGGAGATGTCAATAGCGACCCAGAGAACCAACGCAGCTACAATGCTGAGGAGTATCCATCGCATCTTAATCTTCATAAAGAACAGTCACAAGGGTGTTGATCCGACCATCTATGCTACGGACAAATCCGACTGTCGGATTGATCCAGCAATCCTTTGATCACATTACCCTTTCACGTAGGACAACTTCTCCGCCACTTTTCCATCCTTCACCCGAAACACATCCACTCCGCGCAGACGCCACGGCTTGCCGTCTTTCATCTTCCTGTACACCCAGCGAACGACGCACCGATCATCCATTACGATTGCCTCTTCCGCTTCAAACTTCGCATCCGGGTTCTTCTCGAAGAACTTCACCCAATACGCCCGCACTGAATCCTGCCCAACGTATCTCGCTCCATCCGGCGGAGGATTCGTATTCTCAAACACGCAATCCTGCGTCATCGCTGCCATCACGGCGTCAACATCGCGGCGGTTGAAGGCCTCGTTGAAGCGGTTGACGGCGGCGAGTGTGGCAGCAGTAATCGGCTCGTTGGAGCGCATGATCGAACCTCCTGAGTTCCAAGCGTGAACGTGCATGCACTATCACGCGGCTTCAGCGGAGTGGCTTAGCCTCACCCCAGCGTCCCCACCGCTTTCTCGACCTCCTCCAAAATCTCACACGACTTCACAAGCCCTTTCATCTTTGTGTGGTCAGTGTAAAGCGGACGGGCTGCGTCGAGGTGGCTGACGTGTCGGCGTATAACTTGTTGGGCAGCTCTCACTCCAACGCCCGGCGTGAACTGTCGGAACTCCAGAGCTTGCGCGGCCGCCATGAACTCAATGCCAAGCACACCGTACGCGTTGTCGAGGATTTGCCCGTTCTTGATCGCGGTATTCATCCCCATCGAGACGAAGTCCTCTTGATCTGCTGCTGCAGGTATGGACTGCACCGACGCCGGCGCCGAGAGCATCCGCTGCTCCACAATGAGCGTGTCGGCGGTGTACTGGCTAAGCATGAAGCCGGAGTAGAAGCCGGGATCTTTGGTGAGAAACGCAGGCAGCCCCTGACTCAACGCCGGATTCGTCAACCGGTTGAGTCGGCGTTCCGAGAGTACGCACACCATTGTCACTGCGGCGCTGATCATATCCATTGGCAGCGAAATAGGTGTCCCCTGAAAGTTCGCACCCGTGAGCGTAAGCTTGGCATCGGGAATGAAGATAGGATTATCCGCGACGCCATTCAGCTCCGTCTCCACTTGCTTCACCGCCCATGCGACAGCATCATGCGCAGCGCCGATCACCTGCGGACTCGAACGCATCGAGTAGGCATCCTGCACCTTCGTCTTGATCTTGCCCGTGGCAAGATCGCTCCCTTGGATGCACTTCATGATTGCCTTCGCGCTGCGGATCGCGCCGCTGAAGCCGCGGAGCTGGTGCAATCGCGTATCGTACGGTTTGAGGTTGGCGAGCAACGCCTCCAACGTCATCGCACAGGCAATCTCAGTCTGCTTCAGCCACCGGTTGATGTCATACAGGTGGATTGCGCTCATCGCAGTCAGCAGATTCGAACCGTTGATCGTCGCAAGTCCGTCGCGGGCATGCAAACCGGGAATCGGAATGCCTGCACGTTCCATCGCGACCCGACCCGGCAGCCGTTCTCCCTGGTAGTACGCTTCGCCTTCGCCCATCAGTAGCAGTGCAGCTTGCGACATCGGGGCAAGGTCACCGCTTGCACCAACGGAGCCCTTCTGGCATACAATCGGTGTTACTCCTTTGTTGAGCATCTCCACGAGCGTCATCGTTATCTCGGGACGACAGGCGGAGTTGCCGTGTGCGTGCACATTGACGCGGCTGGCAAGGGCACCACGGACATACTCAACCGGCGCCGGGTCACCGATGCCAGCAGCGTGGTTGTAGATGAGATACCGCTGGAAGTTCTTGATCTGCTCATCGTCCAACACAATCTCGGAGAATTCCCCGATGCCAGTGTTCGTCCCGTACATGATTTCACGCGCACGGAGCTTATCCTCCAGCATGGCACGACACACTTTGATGCGATCCAACGCTTTCGGGTCAAGTTCCACCTTTTCACCCATGCGGGCGATGCGGACGAGTTTATCTATGGTAAGTGATGCACCATCCAACACTACAGGCATTTCATTTTCCTTTGGTTCACTTGAAGCGAAAACGCAGTGATTGGTTTAGTATGGATTGTATCTCTGAAATACATTGAGATCGCGCCACACTCACCTGCACCGTCCGTGAAAGCTTCAGCCACTCCTCACGCTCCTTGCCGTCGGTGGACTTCTTCTTATCCTGCAGCTGCGCTCCGAGCCTCAGGTTTTTGATCGTGACTTCGTTCCTGGCAAACTCATCGCTGCCGATGATCACCGCAAGAGGAATCTGCTGGCGGTTTGCGTATTGGAGCTGCTTGCCGAGTGTCTTCTCTTCGCCGATGTACATCTCCGTATTGATGCCCGCTTGCCTCAGCTCTCGTGTGAGCTTCTGATAGTCAGCAATGCTCGAAGGCTCCATCACAGTAACAATTACTTGCGCGGTGGATGCTACGTCTTCCACAAGTCCCAGCTTCTGCATAGCCGCAAGAAGTCGGTCAACACCAAGCGAAGCCCCCACCGCCGGTATCTTCCGTCCAAGAAACCGTTCTACTAAGCCATCATACCTTCCTCCGCCAAACACCGAGCCGAACTCCGGCGCATCAGTCAGGTTGGCTTCAAACACGGGACCCGTGTAGTAGTCCAGTCCACGGGCGACGCTGAGATCGAGGGCAACGTTCTCTTCAGGAATGAACAGGCCATCCAACGAGTCGCAAATGAAACTCAATTCATCAACGGCTTCCTTTGCAGAGGCAACACCCGAGAAGAGATCAGACAATGATTTCAGCACATCTCGCCTCTTCCCTTGGGGTATCGCCAGGAACCTCCCGATGCGGTCAACCTGATCCCGCCTCAAACCCAAACCGGGAATCTTGTCGCCGGAGACGTCCACCCTTCCAGCGGTAAGCTCCTGAGAAATCCCGTCAAGGCCGATCTTATCCAGCTTGTCGAGGACGCGGAACACTTTGTGCGACATCTCGTGCGGGATGCCAGCGAAATCGAGCAGACTGTTCAGCACCTTCCTGTCGCTGAAACGAATCTTGAACCGCTCAATGCCGATGGCCTTGAGCACATCATACATCGCACAGATGATCTCAACATCGGCAGTAGTGGAAGAAGTGCCGACAGAGTCAAGATCGAACTGGATAAACTCTCTAAAGCGTCCGGGATCGGGTTTGTCTGCGCGCCACACAGGTGCAACCTGATAACGACGGAACGGCAACACAAGGTCAGGATATTGCGCAACGACACGTGCAAGCGGGACTGTCAGGTCAAACCGGAGGGCGACATCTTCCTCTTCAGGATTCTGGAAACTGAAGATCTGTTTTGTGTTCTCCTCGCCGTAACCGAGAAGGGTTACCTTGTATTCCTGCGCCGGTGTCTCCAACGGGAGGAAGCCATACCGCTCATAGACCTTGCGTATCGTGGAGATGATCCTCAAGCGGGCATTCATTTGCGCAGGGAAGTAATCCCTGAAGCCGCGAAGGAGTCGGGGTTCTACGATTTTGTTATCCGGCATTTCTCAAAAATGAAGGGATCAGATGGTGTTGACAGGGTGTAATTGTGCATCAAGATATGAAATAGGCCTTCATTACACAAGCTACGAGCAGAAAAGTCGGGGACCTGCAAGAATTACACACGCATGTGTAACTTCAACATACTTACACCCAATTGCTCCGAGCCATTGGGTGCATTCAGACGATTTCGGGAAAAACATTCTTGGCATTGCACTTGCCGGAATTGGTATGATGAACTGGATGTAGAACCCTTAGGCGGAGGAATCAATGTCGTCTCAGCAATTTCTGCTGATTGTGTTGGTAATATTCATCATTGGGGCTACTATCGCTGCGGCTGTGCTTCTGTTCACCGATCAATCGGCTGCATCGAATCGAGACGGGGTAACGAGCGATCTCCTGAAGCTCTCAGTGCGGGCCTACCAATATTACGTTCGGCCCAAGGCGTGGGGAGGCGGGGAGAAATCGTTCGCGGGTGTTACCATAGAGTACCTTACGGGAAAACCGCAGAATGCGAATGGGACATACTCCGTTGTATCCGTGAGTCCATCTGAAGTTGTTATCCGTGGAGTTGGTATCGAACGAGGTAGGGATGGCAATCTGATTACAGCAACCATGACCATCTTCCCTGACAGTACCTACCTGAGTCTGGCAAACTGATTCCCTGGGAGAGAGTAACGCTGGCGGAGGGTAGTACCGACGGCGGGACTCGAACCTGCGACCCCCAGATCCACAATCTGGTGCTCTAACCAACTGAGCTACGTCGGCAAATCTAAATCTTTGTTTCTCCAGATTTCACATCACTGCTTTCTGCTCGCCCTCGCCTGAACTCGCCGCACCGACGACCGGATTCCGCCTGCGAAGCCATGCCTTCGGCAAAAAGGCGTCCTCTGGGAGAACCAGTGACCCTCAGATCCACAATCTGGTGCTCCCCGCCCGCCTGACCGATATCATCGCTCAAACAGGCGGTCGGGCGGGTAACCAGCTGAGCTACGTCGGCATATATGAAACTCATCTCCACACGTGCAACCAATCCCGCTTACAGCGGGATCCGAATTTCGACTCACTGTCTGAAATCTAACACAAACGGTCGTCAGAATCAATGTCGCGGAGAGCAGACAATTCTATCGGACAAACGGAACGAAGCCGATCGGCGATGGAAAATCAAACCGCCTCATCTATTTCTTCTTCTGCCCGCTCATGTAACTCGGCAGCTCGTTGAAGAAGTGTACCGAAGTCCGAATGCCGCCGAAGAAGTTGTTCAGATTGATGAACTCATCAGGTGCATGAGCGTTCTCATCGGGAAGACCGAAGCCGAGAAGCACGGTGTCGAGTCCGAGCAGCTCTTTGAACTGCACAACAATGGGGATCGATCCTCCTTCTCGCTGATACAAAGGCTTCTTGCCGAACCCTTTCTCAAGAGCGGCGACTGCCGCCCTGACACCGGGACTGTCGATGGGAGTAATGGCTGCTTCACCACCATGCAAGTAGCGCACGTTGATGCTGACTGTCTTCGGCGCAATCTTCCTGATATGCTTCTCGAACACCTTGGCGATCTTGCCGGCTTTCTGGTCTGCCACCAGGCGCATCGATATTTTGGCTGACGCCTTTGAAGGAAGCACAGTCTTGGCGCCCTCGCCGGTGAAGCCGCCCCAGATGCCATTGCACTCAAGTGTTGGCCGGGCCCATACTCGTTCCAACGTTGTGAATCCCTTCTCGCCGTACAACTCTTTCACACCAAGCTCCTTCGCGTACTTCTTGTCGCTCCACGGCAGTTTCTTGAATGCACCACGTTCCTTCTTCGTAAGCGCCCGGACGTCATTGTAGAAGCCGGGAATGGTGACTTTGCCATTCTTATCGTGAAGCTGGGCAATAATCTCGGTCAGCGCCTGGATCGGATTGTGCACCGTACCGCCGAACGAGCCGGAGTGCAGATCTTTGTTCGGTCCGACGAGATCAACCTGCATGTACGCGAGTCCGCGCAGGCCGTAGCAGATCGAGGGGACGCCTTTGGCAAACATCGAGGAATCAGAGATGAGGACGAGGTCAGCCTTCAGGAGTTCCTTGTGCTCCTTCACAAACTGGTCAAGATGTTCGCTGCCGATCTCTTCCTCTCCCTCGATCAACAGCTTGATGTTCACGGGAAGAGCACCGGTGTTCTTCAGGTACGCCTCAATGCTCTTGAGGTGGATGAACACCTGCCCTTTGTCATCGGCGGAACCGCGGGCGTAGAGGTTCTCACCGCGGATCGTTGCCTCAAATGGGGGCGATGTCCAGAGTTCGAGCGGCTCGGGTGGTTGCACATCATAGTGCCCGTAGAGCAGCACCGTCGGCTTGCCGGGCGCGCCAAGCCATTCGCTGTAGACAACCGGATGACCTGCCGTCGGGAAAATCTGAACACTCTGCAAGCCGATGGATCGCATGTGGTCGGCGACCCAATCCGCACATCGTCGGATGTCAGTGGTGTCCTCCTTGTTCGTGCTCACGCTCGGGATGGCGATGAATTGTTTCAACTCGGCAAGATAGCGATCTTTGTTTTGTTCGAGGTATGACAGGACGTTATCCATGATGATGGCTCCGCAAATGAAGTGGCTGAGAGAAGTGAAGATGCTGGAAGAATATAGCAAAGAGATGCCTGAGGTTCAATCAGAAACAAGTCCCTTGAAATCCGATTTAGAAGGTCACGCAAAGCCGCGAAGTCGCCAAGTCGCAGAGGGAGTTAGTAAAGGATGGAAATCAAACTTTCACCTTGTGGGTGAGAAATGCCGCTTCACTCTCACCCCATTCTTTGCCCCTTTGCGCCTTTGGGTGAGGCTCTATGTCGGAATTCAGGAATCTAGCCTGCCTTGCGAATGAAACAGATTTTGGATATAGTGACGTATGATTGTGTATCTGAACGATGACCCGTTTGACTACGTCGAGGTTGGCAGCCCTTCGGCAATGCCTGTCGTCTTCCTGCACGGCTTTCCCTTCAGTCATGAAATGTGGAAGCCGCAGCTTGCGCATGTTGGCAAACGCTATCGGGCAATCGCGTACGACATCCGCGGTCATGGCCACAGTTACATCGGCGACGGCCAGTACACCATCGAGGGTCATGTGGATGATCTGATTGGCCTGCTGGACCACATGAGAATTGACAAGCCCGTCATCGTGGGGCTTTCGATGGGAGGCTACATCACACTGCGGGCATTGGAGCGGAACCCGGAACGCTTCAGGGCTGCAGTCCTGTGCGATACGCGCAGCGAGGCCGATGGAAACGAAGGCAAACTTAGGCGCGTTGCAAGCATCATGGCGGTGAAGAAGGACGGTTCAACTGCATTCGCAGATGGGTTCGTGACGAACGTCTTTGCACCTGAGACTTTCGAGAAGAACCCTCAGGTCGTGAAAGAAATCCATACCATCATCCGTCGTACGCCCGAGATCAGCATTGCAGGCACGCAACTTGCGCTCGCAGCGAGAACAGACACAACAGCTTCACTTTCCAGTATCAAGATTCCAACATTGATCCTTGTAGGTGAACAGGATGTCCTCACACCTCCATCTGCATCGCAAGCCATGCATGAGCGCATCACCGGGTCGGAGATGTGCATCATTCCTCGCGCAGCTCACCTGAGCAATCTGGAAAACCCCGAGTTCTTCAACGAGAAGCTCATCTCATTTCTCGACCGAGTGACGTCGTTCCCCTCATGAAGAACGTCCTCGTCACCGGCGGGACGGGCTTCATCGGATCGAACCTTTCTGCCAGACTCCTCGATCTTGGATGCAACGTGCGCATCCTTCGCCGCACAGACTCAGATCTCCGCGCAATCGCAGACATTGACGTTGAGCATTGCATTGGCGACTTGCGAGATCATGAATCGGTCCAGCGAGCAACGAAACGCTGCGACACAGTCTTTCACACAGCGGCCATAGTAACGTTCGCAAGGAAGCAGAGTGGACTGCAGTTTGAAGTCAACGTCGGTGGAACCACAAACGTTGTTGAAGCTTGCCTGGCCAAGGCCGTCGAGAAGCTCATATACACCAGCTCCATTGCCGCCATTGGGTATCCAAAAGATGGAGGTCTCGCAACAGAAGAGACGCCGTTCAACTGGCCACAAACCATAGGCTACAGGCTTTCCAAGCACCTTGCCGAGCAGGAAATCCTGAACGGAGTTGCTCGCGGATTGAGCGCCATGATCGTTAATCCGTCAGTCGTTATCGGGGAACGAGACATCCACATGCATGGTGGCCAGCTTGTGAAAGAAGGGAAACGAGGCCTTGTGCCTTTCTACCTCAACGGAGGGATGAACGTTGCGTATGCCGGGGACGTGGTGAACGGCCACATCCTCGCGGCGCAGAAAGGAAGGAGAGGTGAGCGTTACATCCTCGGCGGACACAACATGACTCATAAGGAGATCTTCCGCCGCATTGCCAAGCTGGTCGGCGGACGAGCGCCGTTCGTCAGGCTTCCGATTCCACTGCTTCGGTTTGGCGCGGGCGTCATTGAGAAGATGAGCAACCTCGTTGGCGCGGACCCGTGGATTTCGTCGGACCTTGTTGCCGGCGCAGGGATGTACAACTGGTTCTCGTGCGAGAAGGCAAAGCGAGAGCTTGGGTACACGGTGACACCGTTCGACGAGACAATACTCGCCGCGTACAAGTGGTATCGGGAGAATGGGTTTCTCTAGAACAGCGTATAAATAAACGGCGCCAGTGCCGAGCCCTGCGTGAACACCAGCAGCATTCCCAGCAACAGCAGCATCAGGATAATCGGTCCGAGCCACCACTTCTTCCTCACCTTCATGAAGCTCCATAGCTCCACGAGAATTCCAAGCTTGTTCAGCGCTCCCATGCGATCCCTCCTTTTACATTTGGAATGACTTGATGTATTCCACCAACCGTGCACAGTCCTCAAGCGTCTCTACTTGCCGACTTTCGCCTCCCTGCGCCGCGAGCTCGTGATGTTCCTGGATGCTCAGCACGGAAAGCTGCGTCTTCCGCATCTGCTCAATGCTCTTTGCCGCCGAGGCAGCAGCAGACAATGTTGTGATGAACGGAATCTTCCGCTCCATCGCAGCCTGACCGATTGCGTGCTCATCCATGCGTGACGTTTGACCGAGCGGCGTATTGATGATCAGATCAACCCAGCCGTTGTGAATGATGTCGATGATGTTGAGGGTGCCTTCGGTTGCTTTCAGCACAGTCTTGCAGGCAATACCGTGGCGTTGCAGGAACTTCGCCGTCCCCTCAGTTGCAACGATATTGAAACCGAGACGGACGAATGACTTCGCGATATTAGCTGAGCGTTCACGCTTGTCGTAATCATTCAGACTCACGAAGACCGTCCCCGATTGCGGCAACGGGTTTCCCGCCGCGATAGACGCTTTCGCGAACGACACTCCGAAGCTGTCGGAGATGCCCATCACTTCTCCCGTTGAGCGCATCTCTGGGCCAAGGAAGTGTCGGGCCGAGGGAAACTTGTTGAACGGAAACACCGACTCCTTGATGGCGACAAGCTTTGCCCAGCCATAGCCCTGGATGTTCAGGTCTTTCAATGTCCGCCCCACCATGAGTTTGGCGGCGATCTTGGCGAGCGGAATGCCCGTTGCCTTGCTGACGAACGGCACGGTGCGCGAAGCTCTCGGGTTCACCTCCAGAACATACACAACGCCATCCCTCATCGCATACTGCACGTTGACCAGTCCAACCACCTTGAGGGCGAGTGCAAGCTGCCGTGTGTACGACATTATTGTATGCAGTTGCTGAGGCGTGATGTTGTATGGTGGAAGGACGCACGAGCTGTCCCCAGAATGAATCCCTGCCTCCTCAATGTGTTGCATCACCCCGCCGATATGCACATCCGCTCCGTCGCATACTGCATCCACATCGAACTCGAATGCATCCTCGAGAAACCTGTCGATGAGTATGGGATGTTCGGGAGAGACGTTCATCGCCTTTGCCATATACTCACGGAGTGCAGCGTCATCGTAGCAGATCTCCATTGCGCGACCGCCAAGAACATACGATGGCCGCACCAGCACGGGGTAGCCGACCTTTGCCGTTACCGAAAGCGCTTCATCGAGGTTCGACGCTGTTCCGTACGGTGGACATGGAATCTTCAACTCATCCAGCAGCTTCCCGAAACGCTTCCTGTCCTCTGCAAGGTCGATGCCTTCGGTTGACGTGCCCAGTATCTTCACGCCATTTGCCTCAAGAGCCTTGGCGATCTTCAACGGAGTCTGTCCGCCAAAGCTGACGATGACCCCTTCCGGCCTCTCCTGCTCGCAGATGTTGAGGACATCTTCAAGAGTCAGCGGTTCGAAGTACAGCTTGTCGGTTGTGTCGTAGTCAGTCGAAACCGTTTCGGGATTGCAGTTGACCATGATGGTCTCGTAGCCTTCTTCTTCAAGCCCCATCACTCCATGAACACAACAATAGTCGAACTCGATCCCCTGACCGATGCGGTTCGGCCCTCCGCCAAGGATGATCACTTTCCTCCGGTCGGTACGGACGGATTCGTTCTCTGTCTCGTATGTAGAGTAGTGGTACGGTGTCTGAGCAGCAAACTCGGCCGCACACGTGTCGACGGTCTTGTACACAGGCTGAACGCCGAGCTTCTTCCGTAGCACACGCACGGTGGCTTCATCCGTTCTCCACATGCGAGCAAGCTGGCGGTCAGAGAAGCCGTACTGCTTGGCCTTGAAGAGTACGTCTCGAGTTATCGGTTTCACTTCGTGTGCTTTTGCTGCTTCATCTCTCGGCGGAGCGAATTGTACAGCGCTGTCTGGTCTTTGATCAAAACCTGCTTGGCCTGGATATGGGCAACCATGTGAATCGCTCTCAGTTCTCCCCGGAGCCTTCCAATCTCGCTGCTCATCTTCTTCACTTCCGCTTCGGTGGCCTTTTCGGTTCGGAACAAGGATTCCAGTTGCCGCTCCTTTTGAATGATCGCATCACCTTTCGCCCTCGCGCTTTCCTTCATCGCCTCAAAGATCGACTGAATGTCCTTGCGTTGTTCTTCTGTCAACATCAGCATGTCCTGCATTTCCAGGATATGTTTCGGTCCGGGATAGCCATTCACGTCAGCATATGCCGCCATACCGGCGCCTTCGCTGTTCTCAAGTGATTCTTTGTCGGGGGGAATGGCTTGGGCACGAGCCAAGCTCGCAAGCGCAAACAACAAGGGGACAAGAACGTGTGAAGCGGACCGGCAATGGATGATCATTGTATCTCGTACTCCTTTAGTTCTTCTTCCATGTCGACAATCTGTTTGATGTTGTGTAAGAACCACGGATCGATGTGAGTGATGCGATGAAGTTCCTCGATACTCATCCCGAGCTGAATCCCATACCGCAAGTAGAACACATTGTCCGGTCTGGGACACCTCAGGCGTTCGACGACCCTTTCCTTCCACCTCTCCCTCTCGTCAGGCGTCAGCGTTTCGATTTCAACAACGTCTTTCCCATCCTGGCCCAACCCATGGCGGCCTTGTTCCAGCGAACGCAGCGCCTTCTGCAACGCCTCCTTGAACGTCCTGCCAAACGCCATTGCCTCACCAACGGACTTCATCTGTATGCCGAGCGTCTCGTCAACACCCTTAAACTTCTCAAAGTCCCAGCGGGGAATCTTCACAACGCAATAGTCTATTGTCGGCTCGAAGGAGGCGGGGGTCAGTTTCGTGATATCGTTCGGGATTTCATCAAGCGTGTAGCCCACGGCAAGCTTCGCCGCAATCTTGGCTATCGGGAAGCCCGTCGCCTTTGAGGCCAGCGCGGAGGAGCGGGAGACGCGGGGGTTCATTTCGATGACGAGGCGCCGGCCGTTTCTCGGATCGACGGCAAATTGAATGTTCGAACCTCCGGTCTCAACTCCGATGGCGCGGATGATCTTCAAGGCGTCATCCCGCATCTTCTGGTATTCCTTATCGGTCAG
>CAYHRX010000011.1:0-19115 GCA_964359075.1 uncultured Chitinophagales bacterium | reverse complement strand
CTCCTGTCGATGTGACCTCGCAAACGTATGCATACTTCAGCCGGCTGATCGACCTCAGCGGCTACGTGAAGCTGGATATGATATACCAGAATGTGGAGCACAAGGGGAACTACGGGTTCAATGTGTACAACCTGAAGGGTGAGGCTCCGTTCGAGAACTTCTACAGGTTCGTGTGGTACCTTGAGAACGGCCGGAAGCTCTACAAGATCTCGAGCATGAATGTGAGGGGGCTTGAGATTGCGCCGAAGGAGAACGAAGAAGGGAAGATTCTGGTCTCGTTTGAGATGGTGGTGTACTCATACTTTTCCTCCGTGGCTGAACTTGCCAGCGCACCGGGTGAACGTACAATCACCCCGAACCTGCTTGTTGTCGATCCGTTTGGACCGATTATTTCCAGCGGCATTGCGGCGAACGTGCGCTCACTTGTTGAGATCGAGCGCTCCGACCTGAAGGCGGTCATCCCGGGCAAGGCGTTTGTGCTCGATCAGACAAACATGATCAGGACACTGACGGAGGGTGATGAGGTCTACCTTGGCTACGTCACGAAGATTGTTCCCGAAGAAGGCCGTATCGAGTGCACACTGAACAAGGGTGGTATTATAGAAAAAGTTGAGCTCAAGATTCGCTACGGGGTTCAACAGCAAAATGTTGTTCAAAAACAGGGTTGAGGAAATCATGAAAACACAGAGACTGTTCCTTCTCGTCGCCGTTCTCACCGTCGTGGCGGCAACTAGTCTAAGCCAGACGAGCCCGGCCGAGCGACGCAGCTTCCGGGAGTACACGTCGCCGGAAGAGCTGGTGTCGATTGCACCGACGACGACGATGGACAAAGCGCTGGCTGCCATCAGCGAGGTGAGCAAGAAGTTCATCGGCAAGATCATCGTCGATACAGAGCACCGGACGATGCCGATCAACGTCGACATCCAGGGCATGCAGTGGCGAGATGCGCTGGAGGCGATCTGCCGGAAGAACGACACCTGGTACACGGAGTATGAAAACTATATCCAGATCACCGGCATGGGCGGTGTCGAAGGCGCTAAGAGCGCCGCTGCCGCACTAGGCTCTCCCGACATCCAGAAAGAAATCGCAACGTTCCGAAGCCGTGAGATCAAGATCTCTGCAGTGTTCCTCGAGGTGAACCTGGCGCAGCTTGAAGAGGTTGGCATCAATTGGAGTTTCATGAAGAGCACGAAGGACTATACGGTGGATGCAACATTCTCCGCCGCAGACCGGGTGTCCAGCAACATTTTCAAGACGGAAGTGACCCCGAAGGTCAGCTTTGCGAACATGAAGTTCATTGCTCAATTCTTCTCCAACTATGATCTCGGGGAGATTCTCTCAAGTCCGTCCATCAATGTCCGCTCGGGCGAAGAAGGACGCATCCAGGTTGGTCAGGACTTCTCAATCAAGGAGCGTGACTTCGCGGGCAATCTCATCGACAAGTTTTACAGTGCCGGCACCATCATCAAGGTGAGGCCGCAAGTGATTACCGAGCAAGGTGTCAACTTCGTGCACATGGTCGTCGATGTTGAACGGAGCTCCGTCAACCCTGGTACAGTGAGCACCATTATCAACAAGTCAAAGGCCAGCACCAACGTTCTGTTGCTCGATGGCGAGGAAACTATCATCGGCGGACTCTATAACACAGAGACGAACACAATCCGCACAGGCATCCCGTTCCTGAAGGACCTTCCTTGGTATGTGTTCGGGCTCCGCTATCTGTTCGGCTACGACAAGGAAGAGATGAAGAAGAAGGAGTTGATCATCCTGTTGAAGGCCGAGCTTGTCCCAACGTTGCAGGAGCGTATCACGCAGAAGGTGAAAGCAGATGGAATCTACGAACGATGGCAGAAGGAGAAGGAACGCGAGGCGCAACACCTTCGCAGCGGTGGAGATCAATAACATTCAACAGATGAATGCCCAAAATTTGAGAGGAATACGAATGAACAGAGCCATCATGATGTTGGTGCTTATCACGACACTTGCACTGGTCGTGATATCCTGCAAGAACGATGAGCAGGGAGCTACACAAGGCGAGGCCGTCGTCAGCGGGACGGTCACTGATGGAACGAGCAGCGCGCCGCTGGCAGGTGTCACGGTGACTGCCCAGACCACGTCGTCCGCGCCTCAGTCCAAGGTCACAGACGCAACGGGGACCTTCAGATTCAGCTTCACCACCGATAGTACGAAGGCCGTAACTCTCTCGTTCGCGAAATCAGGTTACCGGGATACAACTTTTATCGTTCAAGTTGCGCCAGGCAATGTGGCCGCGATGACGGTTCCCATGTCATCAAGGCTTCCTATCACCGGCGGGACGGGGAGCGGGATTGCGTCAACCATTGCGTTTATCAGCGCCCAGCCGCAGGAAGTGGCAGTGTACGGTGTGGGAGGAAACGAGACCTCTTACCTGCAGTGGGAGGTACGGGATTCACTGGGTCTCCCGATTGATGCTGCTCATGCAGTGGTGCTCGCATTCAGAATCTCAAGCGGCCCGGGTGGCGGTGAGTATCTCTCACCGGTCAACGTTACGACGAATGCTCAGGGCCGAGTTATCAACACCTTCAGCAGTGGGGTCCGATCCGGTGTCGCCCAGATTGTCGCAAGCACGGTGGTGGGCAGTAGGACCATTGCTTCAAGTCCCGTCCGCGTCGTCATCCATGCCGGTTTGCCGGATCAGGCGCACTTCACTATCGCGCCCGAACGGCATAACTTCCCAACGCTTGGTGTCGTCGGCAACCGCGATCTCATCAGTGTGCTCATCGGCGACAAGTACAGCAACCCGGTTATTGAGAACACGGCAGTTTACTTCCGCAGTTACGCTGGCGTCATCCAGGCCAGAGTGTTCACAAACCGCGATGGTGAAGGTTCAACCGCGCTGATTAGTGGCAATCCTCAACCATTTGGTCAGTATGCCGCGCAGCCGTATGGCGATGCATACCATTGGGCGCTGGCCCAAACGGTCGGAGAAAATGCCGCATCGGTCAAGGACAGTACGCTTATCCTCTGGAGTGGCCGTTCTCAGGTGAGCAACTTCTCGCCGACATCATTCAATGTTCCCAATGGCGGGACACAGACCGTCAACTTCAGGGTCTCGGACGCTTTGGGTCATCCGCTTGCGCGTGGGACGACGATTAGTGTGCATGTTACTTCCGCACCCTTCGCAGCAGCCGTGTTCTTCGGAGTGAATGGCGCAATCACTCTCGAGGATGTGATATTCCCCGGTCCAGGCACTACAGAATTTGCGTTCACTGTTGCTGACGACCGGCCTGATACTTCGTTTGTGAGCAATGCGAATGTATCTGTTTCAGTTACCGGACCGAACGGTATAGCTTTCTCTAGCGTCGGCGGAACGATACGATAGGTTGTTGAACGTCCCGTGGATGATGGAGCCTCCGTGAAGTTTGCGGAGGCTTCACCCTTTTCTGCCAGCCGCTTCTGTTGATTTTCCTCCCCAATTACAGTAGTATTTAGTCGGACCATTTTTGAGAATTACCAGATTGCTGCAGTAATGCCAAACAGAGATTCAGACAAGATCATCATCCGGGGTGCGCGCGTCCATAACCTGAAGAACATCAGTCTTGATCTTCCGCGCAACAAGCTCATCGTCTTCACCGGTGTCAGCGGCTCGGGGAAGTCCAGCCTTGCCTTTGATACGATCTATGCCGAGGGGCAACGCCGTTATGTGGAGAGCTTGTCGTCGTATGCCCGCCAGTTCCTCGAACGCATGGACAAGCCCGATGTGGACCTGATCCAGGGCATCAGCCCGGCAATGGCCATCGAGCAGAAGACGAACACGCGCAACCCGCGCTCAACAGTCGGGACTACCACGGAGATCTACGACTACCTGCGGCTGCTCTTTGCACGCGTCGGCAAGACGTATTGCGAGAAGTGCGGAAAGCTTGTGGTGCGGGACAGTGTGGAAACTGTGACTGATGCGCTTTCCAGCGAGGCGTCCACGTCGAATGAAGCGTCGGTGAGGATCTACGTAACTTTTCCCCTGCCGATGCATCCGAAAGAATCCCTGGAGCAAGCATGTGCGAACCTGAAGAAGGAAGGGTTTTTCCGCCTCCTTGTGGAGGGGACGATCATCGACTTGAATGAAGCGCCACTTCCCACAAAGAAGAAGGGCATGGATATCCAGGTGCTCGTTGATCGCCTCGTGTTCAGAAGCGGAGAGGAGAATACGCGGATCGCTGACTCGATTGAAACTGCATTTGCATCGGGTGGTGGGAAAGCGCATGTCCATCTCGTGGACTCTGGCAAAGTTCTGAGGTTCAATCAACAGTTCGAGTGTCCGGATTGCCATATTGCCTATGAAGAGCCTGAGCCGCACCTGTTTTCGTTCAACAATCCATTTGGGGCGTGCCCGGAATGCCAGGGGTTTGGTCGTGCCATCGGGATCGATATGGAGCTTGTCGTTCCAGACAAGAGCAAGAGCTTGCGTGATGGCGCTGTTCAGCCGTGGACCACACCGAAGTTCGCTGAAAACCAGAGACAGATGATGAGGATTGCGAAGGAAGCAGGCTTGCGTGTGGACGTTCCGTACTCGGAACTGAGGAAGGAGGAACGTGAGATCGTTCTGAATGGCTTCGGAGAATTCGATGGTGTGAACGACTTCTTTAAGGCTATGGAGCGGAAGGCATACAAGATCTACTACCGGGTGTTGCTCAGTCGGTACAGAGGATACACTGACTGTCCCGCCTGTGGTGGTGCGAGGCTTCGGAAAGCCGCTCTAAATGTGAAGGTGGCAGACAAGCGAATATCTGATGTGGTGAGAATGACGATTGCTGAAGCAGATGCGTTCTTCCACACACTTCATCTGACACCACATGAGCATGAAATCGCAAAGCGCATCCTCGACGAGACAGGAAAGCGGCTGACGTATCTGAACGAGGTGGGCATCGGCTATCTCACCCTCGATCGGTTGTCCAGCACCCTCTCAGGCGGCGAGTCCCAGCGCATCAATCTCGCGACGTCGTTGGGTTCATCACTTGTCGGCGCACTCTATGTTCTCGATGAGCCGAGCATTGGCCTGCATCCGCGGGACAACGAGCGACTCATCCGGATTCTCAAGGCCTTGCGCGATGTTGGTAACACAGTGATTGTCGTCGAGCACGATGCGGACATGATGAAGGCCAGCGACGTTATTGTTGATATGGGGCCGAAGGCCGGGGAGCTTGGCGGCGAAGTTGTGTTCAACGGTCCGGCGAATGAAATAGTCACGGACAAGAACTCACTGACGGGCAAGTACCTCATCGGCAAGCTCAAGATTCCAGTTCCGCAGAAACGACGCGCATCGAATGGCAAAGCCATCATTGTTCGGGGGGCCGCTCAGAACAACTTGAAGAGCATTGATGTCACGATTCCGCTTCATGTGCTCATCTGTGTGACGGGAGTTAGTGGAAGCGGCAAGAGCACGCTGATCACGGATATCCTGTACGCCGGCCTGAGACGACGCAAAGGTGATATGAGCGTTCCGGAAGGCGTGTGTCGATTGATTGAGGGAGATGAACACATTGACCACATCGAATTGGTGGATCAATCCCCTATCGGCCGTACCCCTCGTTCAAATCCGACAACGTACATCGGCGCATTTGATCTCATCAGGAATCTCTTTGCTGCAACGCAGGCGGCGAAGGTACATGGGTTGACGCCGGGGCATTTCTCATTCAACGTGCCGAACGGAAGATGTGAGGCGTGTGAAGGGGACGGGGTGATCAAGGTGGAGATGCAGTTCCTTGCCGATCTCTATCTTCCCTGTGATGTGTGTAAGGGAAAACGTTACAAGCAGGAAGTGCTCGAGATCCAGTACCGAGGCAAGAACATCGACGATGTTCTCGGGATGACTGTGACTGAAGCGATCCAGTTCTTCGGCGGTGGTGCGAGCAGCATGAAAGTTGCCAACAAGCTGAAAGTCCTGGAGAACGTTGGACTCGGATACATACGTTTGGGGCAGGCAGCAACTTCGCTCTCGGGCGGAGAGGCGCAGCGCATCAAGCTCGCCGCTCATCTGAGCGCACCGCAGGAAGGACACACGCTGTTCATCTTTGATGAGCCTACCACCGGTCTGCACTTCGACGATATCGCGAAGCTCATCTCGTGCTTCAACGCGTTGATTGATGCCGGCAACTCGGTTGTCATCATCGAGCACAACCTCGATGTCATCAAGTGTGCAGACCATCTTATCGACCTGGGACCGGACGCTGGAGATGCAGGCGGGCGAATCGTGACGTTGGGAACGCCGGAACAGGTGGCGCAGCATCCTGAATCATTCACAGGACGTTTCTTGCGACCCTATCTGCGGAGTAAGTAGAGTGGGAACGGGTTGGCCGGGTGACTCTTATCACCGTCCTCAGGGCATGTATGGGTTATATTGCATCCGTCGAAACACTTTGAAGGGCACTGGAGCCACAATGGATTTAGGGGAGGTCCTGCGTGTGCGCTGGTGCCTTTCGCCATTAGTACGCCATCCCGACATTCAGCGTAATGAAGAACCCACCAAAATCCTTCTTCGGTGCCGTCACCGCGCCGGTGCGCAAGTTGTAAAGAGACGGGAGACCACTGCCAAAGAGGTACGTGAAATAGTACCTGAAGTTCACGCCAAAGAGATTCGATTTCTCGGTCCCGAAGTTCGCTCCGAAACCGATGAACGCTCCGAGCGTGTAATGAGGCTGCCCCCTGCCAAGACCTTTGAAGAACTCAATCTGTCTGAACTCAAGGACACCTGCCGGTGTTGTAACCACATCCGTGAAGGGTGTAACGTAGATCATCGTGGGGCCCGCGCCCGCGTTCACATACGGGCGGAAGTTATCCGTGATATCGTCTTTGAAGAGGCGATGTTGGATGCCGAACGTGAGCGGGATAACCAGGAATCGGTTCAGCTTGCCGGGGACGTATGACGTGTTCGTGTAGAGATCAAACTGCTCGACCTCCCGATCGTCCTTCGATTCAGAGATCGACAACGAGGCGAAGCCAAACCACTCTTCGTTGAACTCTCGTCTGTAGAATGCTCCCAGCCCAAATCCTCCGTTGGAGATGAGGATGTCGACCCCCCAGGCGTTCCGGAATGCCGGCTGTTCGCTGTCAGCCGCTGCAACCGATATATAGGATGAATCGGACAGAGGGGAGAAGAAAGCCACTGTGTGCGAACCTCCTCGGGTGGTCTGCGCTTGAACGGGTAACGTGGCAATGAACGGGAAGGCACACAACATTCCGGCCGCACAACAAAGCATCATGCCCCTCATGACGAGCTCCATTCTTTCGTTGAGTGAGTGGATTCAGTCGCTCAAAACAAGATAGGCGGTTTCCGTTTCAAAAGCAATCAGAAGACACGGAACACTCCGAACTTGAGATACCTGGTCTCGGGTACGTTGGGCAATGTCGGATGGTCGGGTGCTGCACCGCGCCAATCCAGCAGTTGAAGAGTGCGGCCAGTTTTTCTTGCCGATTCGTCAACGACGGAAAGGAATACTTCCGGCTCAAGGTGATGAGAGCATGACGCGGTCAGGAGGATACCGCCCCGACGCAGCACCTTGAATGCACCGGTGTGGAGGTCCTTGTAGCCCTTCTTTGCGGTGGGGACGGTCTTTCTGTTCCTGGTGAATGAAGGTGGATCCAGCACGACGATATCGAAACGTGTTCCTTCGGCAGCGTACTTTGCGAGCTGTTCGAACACGTCACTCTGTTCAAACTGAACTGACGCCAGACCATTCAACGAGGCGTTGAGCTTTGCTCGTTGGATCGCGTCATCAGAGACGTCAACACCTGTGACTGATGCGGCGCCCGCGTAAGCGGCGTTCAGTGCAAATCCTCCATCATTGCAGAAGCAGTCAAGGACTCTCGTCCCCTTGGCGAACCGTCTGATGGCGAGTCGGTTCTCACGTTGATCAAGAAAAAATCCAGTCTTCTGTCCCTCCAACAAGTTGACAGAATAGCTCAGTCCGTGTTCACTGATTGTTGTCGGTTCGGATGTTCCCTTCAGGATGCCTTTCTTTTGATCAAGGTGTTCCAGCGTCCGCAGTGATGATTCGTTGCGTTCGATGATCCCTTTGGGATGCAGCAGGGAATCCAGGACATCGCAGATGATTGGGAGACGGGTGTCCATGCCATAAGAGAACGTTTGGAGGGTAAGGTACTCGTTGTACTTGTCGACCACCAATCCGGGCAGAAAGTCTCCTTCGCCATGAACAAGGCGGAATGTCTCACTTTCAGGATACAGCATTCTCCTCAGCTCCAGCGCGGCGCCGATGCGCTTCTCGAAGAAACCATAGTCCACTTCTTCAACTGTCCTCGCCAGCATTCGAAATGCAATCAGCGAATGCGGATTGAAGAATCCGATTCCGAGCGGGAGGCCGCTTGCCGCATGCAGCTCAACGACGTCGCCGATGGCGGGATTGCCCTTGATCTCCTGGATCTCATTACTGAAGACCCATGGATGTCCGGCAACGATACGGCGCTCTTCGTTCTTTCTTAGAATGATGCGTTTGTCGAGATGAGGTGCGTTCATAGGGCTCTCAAGGTATTAAGAAGAGCGAGCAATTGCAAGACAATGGGCCGGGGCGTTCATTGAATGTCGCGGCGATTATGGTTATATTTCCAGCGGAATTGTAAATGAACGGTGCTATCCCTGTATGCCAGCCAACAACAACAGAATCTCGTGCGTCATCTTTGACATCGACGGGACACTCACGAAGACCAACGACCTGATCTTCGAAACATTCAACTACGTCGCCGAGAAATACGCCGGCAAGAGGCTGACGAACAAGGAGATCATTGCACTGTTCGGTCCGCCGGAAGAAGGCGGGCTTGTCAAAGTTGTGGGGGAGGAAGTGCTCGATGAAGCGATGGATGAGTTGTGCCGCTACTACAGGAGTCATCACAGCCGGCTGGCGGCCTTGCATCCGGGGATTGAGGATGCGCTCCGGTTCCTCAAGGGCCGCGGCATCAAGCTGGCAGTATTCACGGGGAAGGGGAAGCGGACGACAGACATCACACTCCAGGAACTCAACATTGCTCACTACTTCGATCTCGTTGTATCCGGCTCCGACGTCACTAATCATAAACCTCACCATGAAGGAATTACAAAGGTGCTTGAGACGTTCGGACTGCAGCCGGAGCAGGTGCTGATGGTTGGCGATGCAATCTCTGATGTGAAGGCGTCCAGGGCTGCTGGGATCCACGTGGCCGCTGTCGTGTGGGATTCATATGACAAAGAGGGAATGCTTCAAGCAGATACGGACTATGTCTTTGCCAGCGTTGGAGAGATGCTGGAATGGTTCAAAGCACATATCAACTGACGCGGCGAGATTTGTGACCGAAGAACTACATCCACTCAGCATCCGGATCAGTCGCTACGGCCTTCCGGTCGTCGTCGGGATTTTCTATGTGACGGCAGCTCTTGGGTTCAGCTACACTGCTGAGAGCACGTTTCACTTGGTGAGCGTTGGTGCATCACCGTCCGGGTTCGACGTAGGCTTTCCGAGTCCTCTCCTGCAGTTCCTCTTGTGGATTGCCGGATCGTTGCAGCTCGACCGGCTTCTAGCGGCCAAGGTGCTGAGCATGGTCTTCGCGTGTTGTGTCATTCTCATCGGCTACTTGGTTGCCAATGAGATTCTCCGGGACAGGCTCATCGCTTTTTGTGTGTCGTTGGTTCTGGGGATGCAGTCGTGGCTTCTGCAAGCTGCACCTTCGGGCGCCGGACTCAGCCTTGCCCTGATGCTTGCGTTGGGGGCTCTCTTTTTCATGTTGAGGAATGAATACGTCGTCGCACCGTTTCTGTTTGGCTTGTGCACGCTCGTGTTCTGGCAGGCGGCGGTGTTGTTGATTGTGCTCTGTGTCGATATCTGGATAAACTCCGTCAGCAAGGAGCGGGCGGGAAAAGTCATTCTCAGCGCACTTCTCGTGTATGTGAGCGCTCTGTTGCCATGGCTACTGTACTCGTGGACGAACCACATAGCGGCATTACCAGAGTTGCTGCAGATCCAGGAGATGCCACAGCTTTCCTTTGCATCCGCATGGGCTCTTGTTCTTCTCATGGTCCTGGCGGTCGCCGGGTTCCTGCTCGCACTCTGGTTCAGCAGCGAGCGGAATGCGATTGCGCGGTCGAGCTTGGGAGTCTGGATGTTCATCTTCGTCGTAGTGCTGTTGGGGCTGTTCCAGAATTCCGATGTGTGGTACGCTGCGCTTCCCCTCGTGGTTGTGTACGCTTTCACGGGACTCGAACAGGTGCTGAAGCGCGTTGGCCGCCACACATTGTTCTACAGTGCGTCGTTCGTCCTGACCGGGCTTCTGATCGTCCATCAGCAGATTGATTTCAGGAGCCACACCAAACCGGTGATGGCGAGCGCCATTGCGCAATTGGGAGAGTTACAGATTATTGCCGACTGGATTCATGCTAATAGTCAGGAAGGACAAACGGTATGTGCTGAGAAGAACGGCGTTGTGGAGTACTATGCCGGGAAGCCAATTGCTCGGCTTGACCATGGTGCTGAGGGGTGCGGAGATTTTGTTGTAACATCTCGAGACAATGTCGATGGGTACACCAAGGCGTTTGTGCCTGCGGTCCCATCGGGGACCGATGAGATTCTTGCTCGACATTTTGCTGTGTGGAGGAGGAACTGATGGTGAGAATGATGCTGGCGGCAGTGATGATGTGCACGACGACAAGCGCACAGGATTTCGTTGTGCGTGGACTTTCGGTCTACGGTCTCGACAATGAGCAGAATGTCCCGATAATTGTCAGAGACAGTATAGGGCGAGCTCTCTCCGGCTCACACTATATCACCATTCAATTCGATGTGCAGGGGAAAGAACCACCGTCGCTCAAGATTCGGTTCCTGCACTGCAACCGTGACTGGATCCCCGAAGACAACCTCTTCATTCAGGATGAAACACACAATACATCGTTCGTCCTTGATTACCGGACCTCGCCGAACGGTGTTGAGTACTACTCGTACCGCTACAAGAACCGCTTCCCTGACGACGAAAAGATTGTTCGGTTCAACCATTCGGGCAACTGGATCTTCCGTCTCATGGACAAGGAAGAGAAGCAGGTTCTCGGAGAGGGGAGGTTCTTTGTTGTGGACAATGCCTCCAGAATGGCCGTGACTGTGACAAATGGTTACTTGACTGATGCTGCTGCGCCGCTCAACCAAATCCACAAAGTGCAAGTGGGTGTCCGCCTTCCCAATGAGATTGAAGGCATCTTCTACACCACTGTGGACGTGTATCAAAACCGGAGGTTCCATCATTCATTTCGTATCGATGTGAACGATAGGGATCCGTACACGAAGGTGGAAGGGATCACCTTCGGTTACAGACTCTTTACGCTGTTGAATGTTCCTGCCGGCAACGAATACCGCTCGCTGAACTTGAGCAGCACGACGCGCTATCCCAACAGAGCAACCGTCAGGCTTGTCGAGGGCGTTGATCAGCCGAGAAATTACTGGCGAACCGGCCTGGACAAGAATGGAACTTCTTCTCTCGATGGATTCACAGGCCTGAGTTCGGACTACCTTAACGTGCTGTTTCGACTCGACCTGTCGGCCGAACGTGGCTTGAACACGAATGGCAGAGAGGTCTACGTTGGTGGACCGTTCAACCAATGGGAGCCAAGCCCGGAGGACAAACTCGTGTTTGATAGCATCGGCCGTTGTTTTGCTGTGAACAAGTTGCTGCGACGAGGCGTCTATGATTATCAGTATGTTGCCGGGGTCTACGATGAGGCAGCACAGGTCGTCGTCAATCAGGATTGGGTTTTGCTGGAAGGGAATGATTGGCGGACAACCAACACGTACTACGCGATGGCGTACTATAATGATCCGCGCTTCGGCGGCTTTGACCGCATTGTGGGATACGGCATCGGAAAAAGTCCAGGCACAGGAAGCGCTTCATCACAATAGCTGAGGAGCTCAGTGGAACAACTCAACATTGGCGTTGTTGGTGTTGGTCATCTTGGCTCGCTGCACGCAAAGATGCTTGCGGAGATTGCGGACGTGCAACTCGTGGGGGTCCACGATATCGACCTGCAGAAGGCGAACCGTATTGCATCTGAGTTCAAGTCCCGCGCATGGTCGACCCTCGATGAGTTGGTGTCCGTATCAGATGCGTTGACGATAGCAACGCCGACCACCACGCACTTCCAAGTTGCACGCAAGGCCATTGCGCAGGGTAAACACGTGTTCATCGAAAAACCGGTGACACACACGATTGCCGAGGCCGATGAGCTGTGCCGCCTTGCCAGGCAGAAGGGTGTGCTCATTCAGGTCGGACATATTGAACGGTTCAATCCTGCGATCCTTGCGCTGGAGAAGTACGAGATCAAGCCGATGTTTGTCGAGTCGCACAGGCTCGCGCAATTCAACCCGCGAGGGACTGACGTTGCCGTTGTGCTCGACCTGATGATCCACGATATCGACATCATCCTGAGCTTCGTGAAGTCGCCCGTTGCACGCGTGGATGCGAACGGCGTCGCCGTCGTATCAGACAGTGTTGACATTGCGAACGCACGACTGCAGTTCGAGAACGGCTGCGTCGCCAACGTAACGGCAAGCCGGATCTCGCAGCGCAAGATGCGGAAGATGCGTCTTTTCCAGAAGTATGAGTACATCTCCATCGACTTCTCCGAAGGCCAGGCGGAGGTGTTCCGCCTCATTGGTGAGGATGAGGAGCCACACGCAAAAGGCACGCTCATGTTGGGCGAGCTCGGCTCAGGGAAACACAAGAGACGTGTGATGTACGAGCAGCCCGAAGTGAAGGAAGTAAACGCCCTCAAGTACGAACTTGAGCTCTTTGCGAAGGCGATCCGGGAGAACACGACCCCGATCGTCTCCGGCGACGACGGTAAGCGGGCGCTGGAAGTTGCTCATATCATCATGGAGCGAATCGGTCAGCAAACACTCCAGATGTAAATGCAGGATACGAGAGAACATATCACGTTTGCCAATCCTGTTCTTTCAACGATTGGCCGTATTGCCGACCGTGAGAACCTTGAGGTGTACGTCGTAGGCGGGTACGTGCGCGACTTCCTCCTGGGACTCGGAGACAAAGATGTTGATATTCTCGTGATTGGGGATGGGGTGGAGTTTGCAAAGACTGTCGCGTTTGAGCTCCGCTCGGCTTCCGTTGTCACGTTTGATCGCTTCGGTACGGCAATGGTCCCTCATGAAGGCGGCAAGATCGAGTTCGTAACGGCGCGGTCGGAAAGCTACTCTATTGAGTCCCGCAAGCCACGGGTTCAGTCGGGGACGCTGGAGCAAGACCTGCTCCGGCGTGACTTCACCGTCAACGCGCTTGCAGCGTGTCTCAACAAAGGTCGGTTTGGAGAACTGCACGACCCATTCAATGGACGCGAAGACCTGCAACACCAGCTCCTTCGCACGCCACTCGATCCGGTGAAGACGTTCGATGATGATCCGCTTCGCATCTTGCGTGCTATCAGGTTTGCGTCGCAGCTTGATTTCACGATCGACAGGCTGGCGCTCAATGCGATTCGGGAGATGAAAGGCAGGCTCGCAATTGTCTCTCAAGAGCGCATTACTGATGAGTTCATCAAGATCCTGAAAACGCCACAGCCATCGGTAGGCTTGCGACTCATGTACGACACGGGGGTGATGGACATTGTATTCCCGGAAGTTGCCCAGATGGGTGGTGTGGATCAACGGACAGACCATCATCATAAAGACGTCTTCCTCCACACATGCATCGTCGTGGACAACATTGCCCGCACGACCGACAGTATCTGGCTGAGATTCGTGGCGCTTGTGCACGACATCGCGAAGCCTCGGACGAAGGCGTTCAAGGAGGGCATCGGGTGGACATTCCACGGGCATGAAGAGATCGGCGCGAGGATGATGAAGGGGATATTCAGGAAGCTTAAACTCCCAATGGAGCCGCTGCCATATGTCGAGAAGCTTGTTCGCCTGCACCTGCGTCCCATGGTGCTCGTTGACGAGATCGTGACGGACTCTGCTGTTCGGCGCCTCGTGTTTGAAGCCGGCAACGACGTCGACGATCTGATGAAACTTTGCCGGGCAGATATTACGTCCAAGAATCCTAAACTCGTCGAGCGGTACATGCGCAACTATGAGATCGTAATGCAGAAGATCGTGGAGGTGGAGGAGAAGGATCGGCTGCGTAACTGGCAGCCGCCCGTGAAAGGCGACGAGATCATGTCCGTATGCGGAATCCAGCCGGGACGGAAGGTGGGTGAGTTGAAACATGCGATTGAGGAGGCAATCCTGGATGGCAGGATACCGAACGAGCACGATGCAGCGCTTCAGTACCTGCTGCAAATCAAAGACAGCATTGTCGGGCAGGAGTCCGCGAGGTAAAGAGAGTTTTCCCCGGTGTTTCCAGTGTTTTTTCATCAGTGCCGATGAAACTTTTCCTCCAAAACAAACGTCTATGTAGTTGATTCACGCTGCCGTTGTACGGTCAAAACATCCTTCGGAGTACGAACCATGCAGTTCAAACAACATACCATCCTTACCATCGCAATGCTGCAGGCTTTTCTGGCGTACGGTCAGGTCAAGACTGTTATCCTTGAGCAGGCGAAAGCCACAGCACTTGAACGTAACCTGAGTATTGTCCAGGCGCAGAACAACGTGGAGTCCGCCCAGGGCGGGGTTCTGGCGGCCACGGGCAGCTATCTCCCGACGCTGTCGGCTTCAGCTGGATGGAATAGAACTCAGAATGACCGGGCGGCATTATCCAACCAGGTTATCGGCGGGGTCGCATTCACCACACCGGCGTCGTTTTCGGTGACAAACAGGTTTTCATCAGGCATCGATCTCAACTATACGATCTTTGACGGTTTCTCACGCGAAGCTAACTTCAATAGAGCATCCTCATCATCAGTCTCTGCTGAACAGACCGCAGCGAGGACGCGACAGTCAATTATATTCCAGGTCGAAGCCGGCTATCTCAATGTGCTCCGCAACGAACAGCTTGTGAAAGTAAGTGAGGAAAACCTCAAGCGCGACCGTCGCCAGCTTGAACGCATTACGGAGTCGAACCGTGTCGGCGCCTTGTCGCTCGCCGACGTCTACCGGCAACAGTCGCAGGTTGCCAGCGACGAGCTTAATCTCATCACTGCCCAGAACAACTTTGACAAAGCAAAGGCTGACCTCGTGGCCTTGATGGGTCTCGATATGAAGGATGACTACACGTTTGCCGACCCGGCCATCTCAACGGAGATTCAGCAGTCGGAGTTGGATGCAACTGCAGAGCAGTACAAGAGTTTCACAGACCTCACGCAACGTGCAATTGCCTCGCGTCCGGACTACAAAAGCGCCTCGGAGTCGTTCAACGCGTCAGAGTCGGGCGTGACGCTTGCTCGCAGTGGATACTTCCCACGGATCAGTGCGTCAGCGGGCTACTCACTCTCAAACGAAAGACTCTCCAAGCTTTCGGACAACAAGACGCTCTATTGGGGCCTTAACCTGAACTGGACACTCTTCGATGGCTTCCAGACTAACCAGTCACTGCAATCAGCGATCGTGCAGAAACGCAACGCGGAACTCTCCCTGGCGCAGACGGAACGGAACATCAGTGTTGAAGTGAAAAAGGCACTGCTCGACCTCGATGCAGCCCGGAAGCAGTATGAGGTAAGCCAAAAGGGGCTCGTGTCTTCGACACAAGACTACAGAATCGCCGAGGAGCGTTATAACCTGGGCGCGGGAACACTGCTAGACCTTCTGATAGCTAATGCAAACCTCGTGAATGCACAGGCGAACAAGGTGAACGCCTCTTACAATTTTGTTACAGCAAAAAGGAATCTGGAATACGTTCTCGGTGAACGTTCGTACTAAGTACCAACTGCAGCGGATCGCAACATCATAAGGAGTAACAGGAATGGCAACCAACGGAAAGAAGTCGAAGAAGAAGCTCATCATCTTCTCCATCATCGGCTTTGTGGTGATTGCGCTGGGGTTGATTCTCTTCCTTGGCAGCAAGAGAGAGACAATTACGCCTGTGCAGGTTGAGAAGGTCGCTCGACGGACCATCACACAGGTCGTGACTGCGACTGGAAAGATCCAGCCTGAGGTGCAGGTGAAGATCTCGCCTGAAGTGAGCGGTGAAATTGTTGCGCTCCCTGTGAAGGAGGGTCAGAAGGTGAAGAAGGGCGACCTGCTGCTCAAGATCAAGCCCGATGTGTACGTCGCTCAGAGAGAGCAGTTCGCGGCGTTACTGTTGCAAAGCAAGGCGAACCTGACGAAGAATGAGCTGGAGTTCAAGCGTGTTGAGAATCTCTTCAAGAAGGGACTGGTTTCCGAGTCGGAGTATGAGCAGGTGCACGCTCAGTTTGAGAGCAGCAAAGCAGAATATGCGCGGGCGAAGGCGTCTCTTGATCAAGCCGAAGAATCATTGAGGAAGACGACCATCCTCTCTCCCATGGAGGGCACCGTCAGCCAGCTGAACTCAGAGCTTGGCGAGCGTGTGCTTGGCACGAACCAGTTCCAGGGCACCGATGTCATGACCATTGCCGATCTCTCACGGATGGAGGCACGTGTGGATGTGAGTGAGAACGACGTCGTCCTTGTGTCTGTAGGAGACACGGCGCGAATCAGCGTTGATGCGTACCCGAATCAGAAAGTGAATGCCCTCGTCTATGAGATTGCCAACACAGCGAAGTCGAAGGGGCTGGGGACGCAGGAGGAAGTGACCAACTTTGAAGTGAAAATGAGGATCGTTGACAGGAGCGTCCAGCTCAGGCCGGGCATGTCGATGACCGGAGATATCGAGACAGAGACGCGGCAAAACGTGCTTTCGGTGCCGATCCAGAGTGTCACGGCGCGTGCGCCCAAGATGGAAGTGAAGGAGGGCGAGCGTGATGGACAGTTCATTGCCGCCAATACCAACAGCCCGAAGCTCAGAGATGAGAAGAAGCCGAAGGAGATCGTGTTCGTGGTGGAAAACGGTCAGGCGAAAGCGATTCCGGTGAAGCGCGGCATTAGCGACGGCGCGTACATCGAGATTACCGAGGGGGTGAACGAGGATGCGCAAGTGGTGTCCGGAAGCTACAAGGCCATCAACCGTGAGCTTGAGGATGGCATGAAGGTGCGCATTGAGGAGCCGAAGAAGATGGCAAGCAAACCCGGCAACGTGAACGGATAACGATCATGATTGAACTGAACAACATCACAAAAATGTACGATATGGGAGGTGCGGAGGAAGTACACGCACTGCAGGGTGTCTCGCTTACGATCCAGAAGAACGAGTACCTGGCCATCATGGGACCCTCAGGTTCTGGCAAGTCCACACTTATGAACGTGATCGGCTGTCTCGATACGCCAACATCGGGCCAGTACATCTTCAATGGCGTGAACGTCAGCGAGATGAGTGACAACGAGCTTGCCCGTGTGCGGAACAAAGAGATCGGGTTTGTGTTCCAGACATTTAACCTGTTGCCGCGTTCGGATGCATTCCACAATGTTGAGCTGCCCCTGATCTATGCGGGCACACCGTCAGCAGAACGACGCCGCAAGGCAATGGAGACACTTCAGAACGTCGGACTCGGAGATCGAGCACACCACAAACCAAATGAGCTCTCAGGCGGTCAGCGCCAGCGGGTTGCAGTTGCACGCGCCCTCGTGACTAACCCGTCCATCATCCTTGCGGACGAACCGACAGGAAACCTCGATTCCAAGACGGGCGAGGAGATCATGATATTGTTTGAAGAGCTTCATCGTCAAGGCAACACCCTCATCCTCGTCACGCACGAGGCTGATGTTGCCGAGCACGCCCATCGCATCATCCGTATCCGTGACGGCAAGGTGGAGAGCGATGAAAGCAACGGGCACAGACGTTCGTACAAGGCTGCTGCACACGCATCCTAAGCAAGGGAGCTTTGCATGTATTTCCTGATGGAGTTGAAAGAGGGGCTGGCGATCTCCTTCCGTGCTATCCGGGCGAACAAAATGCGCTCGGTACTTACCACGCTCGGCATCGTTATCGGCATTGTGTCGGTTACTATCATGGCGACTGCTATCGAGGGTGTGAACCGCGCATTCGATAAGAGCGCGAAGGCGTTCGGCACCGACGTCCTCTACATTCAGAAGTTCCCCTGGGTCAACACCGAGGACTGGGCAACAATCAGGAACAGACGCGATCTGAAAGTCGCGTACGCGTCTCAGATCGAGCGCCGGTCGGTGTTCGCAGAATCAGTCGCGCCTGTCATGGCAACGTTCCGTCCGGCTGTGTATGGCTCAAACAGGATTGACGACGGCTTCGTTACAGGAACGACAAGCGATTATCTCTCTGCAGCAGGTGTCATGATCGAGGATGGACGATTCTTCAACGCGGAAGAGTCAAATGGTGGGAGACCAGTCTGTGCGATCGGGGCAACTGTTGCGGAGAATCTGTTCCCACGCGAAGACCCGATCGGCAGGACCATCCGGGTTGCCGGACATCCGTTCACGGTGGTCGGGGTGTTCGAGAAGCAAGGCGGATTGTTCGGCCAGTACACATCCGATACCCGCATCTTCGTACCTCTTCTCGCATTTCAGAGCTACTACGGTGGCCGCCGCGACGTCACAATCCAGGTGAAGGTAAGTGACTTCAGCAAGATGGAAGATGCGAAGATCGAGCTCGAGGGGATCATGCGGTCGATCCGGAACCTCGTACCCGGCAAGGTCAATGACTTCAACGTCAACCAGCAGGAGATCCTGACACAGGCGTTTGCGCCGATCAGCCTGGTCATCGCTTCCATCGGTCTGTTCATTACAGGCCTGTCGCTCTTCGTTGGCGGGATCGGCATTATGAACATCATGTTCGTGTCTGTCACCGAACGGACGAAGGAGATCGGCATCCGCAAGGCGATTGGCGCGCCGCGCCGCTCGATCCTGATGCAGTTTCTGGTCGAGTCGGCAGCGCTGTGTCTGATCGGCGGACTCATCGGGCTGATCATCTCGTATCCGCTCAGCCTGATCGTCGACCAGTTCCTCCCCACGTCAATGCCGTTGTCAATTGTGTTCGTCTCGATTCTCATCTCTCTCACAGTTGGCGTCGTGTCGGGGTTCCTGCCGGCGTACCGTGCCGCCCGGATGGACCCCGTGGAGGCCCTGCGCTATGAGTAAGGCACTGCTTGATTGGGCTGGCTTGCGCGAGAGCTTTTC
>CAYHRX010000010.1:0-19590 GCA_964359075.1 uncultured Chitinophagales bacterium | reverse complement strand
CTTCAGGTCCGAACGGTCCTGCACCGCCAAGCGTTGCCGGTAATACTCTTGGTCCGGCAGTAAACTCAGGGCCGTCACCGTCATTGTCGATCCGATCTTCGGCATTGCCTGGAGTTTCAAGATACAACGTAGCCGCTGCTCCAACACACACACCCTGGAATGCAGCGTTCGAGCTGACGCCGTCGTTGTCGAAGGAGAATGCAACGTCCTCGATCAGATCGAAATCGGGCTCGTCGTCCTGCGAGTCACCGTCACCACCGACGAAATCCGCGAGCCAGAGTGTAATGGCCGTCTTGCGCAAGTCCTTTGTCCCGTCGTTCTTCACTTCGTGGATAAAGAACACAGCGTCCGCCACCGACGCCTGCGACCATTCAAGAGCACGAAAGTCGATGATGAGGCCAAGTCCTTTACGCGTCCGGTCGGTCGTATCCGGAGTGTAGCGATACCGGTCATAGTTGTCATCACCGATACGGGCATAGATTTCCTGGTCTGCGTTGAACTGGTTTTTCCCAAAGAAGCCATTCCAGCTTCCCCGCCAACCGGGATCGCGTGGATCACTCAGCTTATCGGGCCAAAACTCTGGCCACGTGTTGGGCTCATCGCTCTTGGCAATCTTGCCCGTAACAGGATTGAAGTATCCCGGAATAGGGTTGAGGTTCCAGTCCCTCCCCGTCTGCTGGCTCGTCCTGAACGCCGGGACCTCAACGATGCGTTGGGTTCCGCCGGTATCGTCACGCACTTCTGCACCCACAAACAACGACACAAGAGCAACGTAGTATCTGTTGGTGTTCTTCGGCCATTCATATGGCACACCTTGTCCGCCGCCGGTCCGACCGGAGAATGCAAAATTGAACACGCTCGTGCGGACGTTGTTGCCATCGATCTCCGACCTCCGTCGCAGTGTCGGGTCAACTCGTTCTCTGCTCGGTGTGTGGTTGATCTGCGCTTCAAGCACTGCATGCCCCAGTGCCGCGAGAGTTCCTGCAAGCATCAGCATGCGCAATGTGCGAAACATCGGTCTATCTCCTGGGTTAGTAGTTGATCTCGAAGCCGATCTGGATTTCACGCGGCTCCGAGTAGAAGTCGGGGCGAACCAAATACGCCTCGATCGTGTTCAGCCGGCCCGCTCCTCCTATGCCTGCAAGTCCGAGCTGCGCCGGTGTAGCGGTTGCGCGACCTGTCTCCCCGTAAGTATCAATCTCGTTTCGACGGTCGAAGAGATTGAACACTTTGATGAAGAAACTGAAGGTGAGAGGCTCGATCGTGATGTTCTTGAACAATCGCAGGTCAATCGTGTAATTCGCCGGACGACGACGGCTGTTCTTTGTGACAACCCGGGCTTGGTCTTGTCCGCGTGCCGCCGCCTGACTGATGGCTGGCGTGTACGGCAAACCCGATCCATAACGGCCAATAAGAAATGCACCCCAGTCTTCCTGGCCAAACCCCATCGTGAGATTTGCCGTGTGTGTTTGATCCCATTCCAGAGGCGTCAGGCTCTGAGCCGGCGCGTCATTGTTTCGCAGCGCAGCGAGCCGCTCGTCCGGGTTCGAGTTCACTCCCTCTGCCGACTGGAATGTGTACGAGAGAGTGAACGAGAACATGCTGCTCGGTCGCTTGTTTACAGTAATCGTAATGCCACGTGTGTTCGCGTAGTCCTGGTTGACATAGGTCGAGTATGAGTAGACAGAACCATCGGCGTTTTCTCCAACGAAAATGTCAGGACTTGATGTGACCCAATCACGTGTATCCTTGTAGAAGCCGGTCACATCCACGCTCAGTACATCGCTCAGCTGCTGCTGCAATCCAAGTTCATACTGCACAGTCCTCTCAGCCTCAAGGTCGGGATTGCCATACGTCGTTCCAACAACGCCGGTAGAGATGGGGACCTTATACGCGGGTTCCTGGTACAGCTTGTCGAACGACGGTATCTGCAGGAAGTGCCCGTATGAGAAGTGCAGCACTCCCCTGTCCGTTATGGGATATGAAATGCCGAACCGCGGACTGACCGAGTATTTCGCTGAGGCCTTCTTGTACCAACGTGACAAGCGTTCAGACAATGAAAGTGCCTTGCCCGCTGCAGTCTGGGGATTGTACACATTTGGATCGTGAATGGGTTGGACTCGCGCCGTCCCGGCTGGGGTCTGCACTTCAATAGTCTTGTCGCTGAGTACGCTTCCCTTTGAATTGAAATAGTCGAACCGAAGTCCGACATTCACGATCATGTTATCGTACTCCAGCTTGTCTTGCAGGTATCCGGAAAACTCAACCGGCGATACCGTGTATTCATCATAGTCCGAGCTTCTGACCGGATCAAAAGGAAGCGCGGGATCGTAGCGGCCGGGGGAAACTTCAATGTACGTGAGGTTGTAGTCTTCGAGGTACATTCTGTGGAGCTTTGCTTCCACTCCCGCCTTGATCAGATGCAGTCTGCTGATTTGATCAGTGTACTCAGCCTTCGCTGACCGCGTTTGTGTACTGCGATAGAACCGATGGTTGTTCGTGCCGAACTTGTTGAACTCTCTGACGTTCTCCTGTCGTAGGAGCGGGTCAGGGTTCACAATGTAACGAGAATCAAAGGGGTTCTCATAGAGATACTCACGGAACGTCTTGTTGAGGAAGGAGAGGTTGACGATGTAAAAGGAGCTTGCCGACATTGAATGCGTCCACTGCGCCGAGATGTGGTAGTTGCGATCATACTTGTTCACATCGGCGTCCGGGATCAGCTTGTAGTCGTGACTGAAATCCTTGAAGTCAATCCGGCTGCCGAGTCCGCTGAGCACGAATTTCATGTCGCCGGCAACCTGCCACGTCAGCTTGGCCTGGCCGGAATACCGCTCCTGACCGTTCATCGATCGAGGGTTATCACCCAACGTAAGCATCGCCGAGTCGCGGCCGAGTGGGTTCACCTTCACCGTGTTGAGATCGAGGGTGCCGTCGTTGTAAAACACATGGTTCCCGTAGAGCCATCCCTCCGACTTGTAATACCGACCTGACACATAGAAGCTCAGAGGCGTTCCAGACACAGGACCACTCAAGCTGCCCTCGATGTTCCTCTTGTCCATCGGCCGTACCTTGTTAAGATTGTAGAATATCTTGTCTCCAAGGAGTGGAGGTGGCATACTGCCATCGAAGAGGAATTGCCTATCGTCGTTCCTTCCTCCGTCAGAAGTGAGGTAGTCACCGACATATGATGACAGACTGCCGTGGAGTGTCTGCCCGCCATCCTTTGTCCCGATATTCACAATCCCCGACATTGCCTGCCCGTATTCAGCGTTAAACGTTCCGCTGATCACCTGAAGTTCCTGGATTGAGTTATTGTCGAGCTGCACCGCCTGGCTGCGGTCGAACGCGTCAGAGATGGAAACGCCATCAACCCAATAGGCAACTTCACTCGTGCGTCCGCCCCTGATGTGAATGCCTCCCCCCTTATCCGTAGTTATCCCGGCTTGCAGCGTGAGCACCTCAGAGACCTCTTGCACGGGCAGAGTCTCGATAGTGGATGCATCGACGCGAGCTTCGGAGGATGTGAGGTCCCTCTTAATCACCGGCCGCTCAGCCGTAATCACGACCTCTTCCCCACTTTCAAGAACGGTCTGCACAAGCTGGAGGTCTACCTTCGACGTGAGATCGACCGAGACCGATACACCGGTTACGGTCCTCTTGTTATATCCGATGGCCGAGGCGATCACGGTGTACTTCCCGGGAGGAAGGTTCAGGATCACGAAGTACCCTTCGATGTTAGTTGCTGCCCCGAGAGATGTTCCTTCGATAATGACGTTTGCACCGATGACAGGTTCACCGGTTTGACTATCCATCACCTCTCCTGCGATCTTCCCGGTGGTGCCGGCAAGCGCCAGTGTCGTTACAGTGAGCATACATACAAACACAGCAAACAAGGATTTCATAGAAACCTCAACGTGGTTGCTAGTTCACAACAATGTTTGCCAAAAGGTCGTTGTCGATGGAAATTGGACTTCCCTGGCGAAGATGGTCGAGCGCAATCTTCCGGGCCTCCAGCTGACGAGTCTGTGTCAGTTCTCGAATAACCTGGTCCCGCGCCTCGTCGAATGTCATCGGTCTGCCCTTTCGTCTCTCCAGTACTTTGAAGACACCATAATAGGGATCGACCTTCTCCGGTCCCACAATTTCTCCAACCCGTACAGCAAAGAACTTCTTCCCCATCGGTCCGAATGTTGCCTCAGTGCCAAACCCAAGTTCTCCACCACGTTTGGCTGCCCAGAGACGGATGGAGTTCTTGCGTGCGAGGTTGGTGAAGTCGGCGCTTCTCTTCAGTTGCTGCATGAGCTTTGCCGCTTCACCCTCTGTCCGAACCAGAATCTCGGCAACGTTGACTTCGGGAGGATGGGCATGTTCAGCTTTTGTCTCCTCATACTTCCTAAGGAGCACCTGTTCATCCCAGCCTGACGCCCCCACAGTGTCGGCAATTGCTGACGCCCAACGCTTCAGCAGGAACGCCTCCCTTCCATGACGCACCGCCTCAACAACCGTGGAGTCGGATGCCAGCCCGAGGCGATTCGCTTTCTCCAACAGCACCTCACGTGCAGCAAGGCCGATTGCCATACTTCTGACGTCCTCTGTTCTCTTCACACGCTGCTTCTGGCGTTCGGTGGTCTTCGTCAGTCGCTTGACGAACTCGCTGACTGTCCATGCGCCGGTTTTGAAACGAACCAGTTCCATCCCTGAGAGATCCTGTGTCCGATTTCCGACCTGCTCGCTCAGCAGAGCCGGAGATTCAATCAACAAATGCCAACTCTTGAACACTTCGCCAACAATGTTCTCATCGAAAGACGGGGCAAGATCACCCTCGATGCGGCGCAACTCGTCCTTGATGAGCTGGCTGAACTTCCGCTCGACCACTGCACGGTAGAGCTTCTCTCGGACTTTCACGTAGTCACTCTCAGTCACGAACCTATTCTCAACGCGCCGCTCGACCTTGACGATTGCATAGCCCATCGAAGCTCTCAGCGGTTCCGAAATGGCCCCCACGGGAATTGAGAACGCTGCCTCTTCCAGAGCGGGCTCCATCTCACCCCAGCCGAATGTGCCGAGTGAGCCGCCGTTCGTTGCAAGGCCCGGATCCTCGAACACTTCCTTCGCCAGATCCTCAAAGGTGACACCGTGCTCGAGCTTTGCCCTCAACTCTTTTGCTCCCACTTCCGATTTTGCATAGAGATATCGAGCAGTTACCTTGCTGTTGTATGCACGAAATTCTTTGTACAGGTCCGCTTCCGGAATGTGCGATGTGTCCGTTATGATCTTCCGCGCGTAGGCAACCAGCAGAGCCTGACCTAAGACACCATCCATCTTCGCCCGATAGGTTTCATCCCCATCCAATCCCCGGCGGGCGAGGTCTTTGTAGATCAGGAGCTCATTGATCATGTTATTCAGGATTTGCTGCCTCAGCAGAATATTATCCCGTTGCCCTGTGCTTTCCACGTACTGCTCGTACCGCTCGACAAACTGTTGTTCAGTGATCTCCTCTCCACCAACTTCGGCGACAACCTTGCCGGCATTTCGATTGCAACCAGCGTGTGCAAGGAGAAGCACTCCGGAACACAAAACAACTACGGCACGGACCATACTCACCGCTCATTCATCTCAAGAATCGCTCCGCTTTTCGCTGCAACCCGCAGGGCATAGACGCCGTTCCGCGCAATTGGGACCTCACCGCCGAGCAAACTCTTCCATCGAACAGAGAGCAGAGAGATAGGAATTGAAACCTCCTGCTCTCCTCGGGAATTGTTCAGCACGACAACAACATGCTTCTTCCCCAGTGACCTCTTGAATCCATAGACGTCATGATGATCATCGGTGACCAGGGTCGTGAACTCACCAAGTGAAAGCTCCGGATGAGATCGTCTGATTCCAATAAGCTTCTTGTACCAATTAAACAGGTCGGTGTTGAACTCGTTTTTGTCTGCGGGACGAGTCTTGCCGAATGGGTGATGCGTCTCGTCTTCGTACCTCATATCGGGCCACAACATTGGCTTGCGTTCATCCGGGTCATCGGCACCCCACATTCCTGCTTCGGTGCCATAGTAGATCATCGGTGCACCGAGGTACGTCATTTGAAAAAGGGCAATCAGCTTCTGAGTTCTCAGCTCATCGGCATGAGGCTTGCGAACATTGTACTCACGGTTGTCGCTAACACCGATATTGTGGTCGTATCGTGAGTCCACATTCACCACCATCGAGCCAAGCCTGTCCGTATCGTGACCATCGAGCAGATTTTGCAGCACGAAGTTCAGTTCAGCCGGATAGTCAGCGCGCAGATCACGAAGCCTCTCGTCGAACTGCGTCGGGCTGATGCCGGTTGTCTCACCAACAAAGAACCGGATGACTTCCCTCGCCCATCGGTAGTTCATCACAGCATCGAACTTGTCGCCCTGAAGCCAGGGGGCCGCGTTGAAGATCTTGTCATTGGGCCAATCCTCCCACCACAGCTCAGCGGTGAGGTATGCTGCAGGATTTACCTCGCGTACCCAGCTTCTGAACTCACGCCAAAAACCAGCCGGCACCATTTCCGCCGCATCCAATCGCCATCCATCAATGCCGTCCTCAGGATTGCCATCGCCGTTCGGGTCCATCCAGCGCTTCACGACTGCATGGATGTGTTCTTTGGGACCCTCTGCCAGGCTGTTTGCACTTTCCTTGAGTTCTGGTAATTCCTTCACACCAAACCATCCCTCGTACTCAAACTCATCGGACGGTGTTCCGGAATCATCCCATCGCTTTACATTGTACCACTCCTTGAATGCAGACCTCTCACCGTTCTTTTTCAGATCCTGAAATGCCCAGAAGGTACTGCCGGTGCAGTGAAACACGCCATCTATTATAATCCTCATCTTCCGGTTGTGTGCTTCGCGGATGAGCTTCAGGAACAGCTTGTCTGCCGCACTCCATTTCCATGTTTTCGGATCAGTGGCGTTCTCGTCTTCAAAGAGCTGTGAATCACCGATTGGGTCTGGCCCAAAGTTCTTGTCGATGTGGTGATAGTTTGATGCATCATACTTGTGAAGCGATGGTGATTGGAAGACCGGGTTGAAATAGAGAGCATTGATGCCAAGCTCCTTCAAGTAGTCCAGCTTGTCGAGGACGCCCTGAAGATCGCCGCCGTATCGTCGCTGTTGTGCGCGGAAATAGAATCCTTTGTTGTCAATCGTTTCCCAGGGCTGAAGCTTGTACCAATCAGCCGTCCACGGGGAGACCTGCCACCGCTGTGGCTCTTCATGCGGCCAGGAGCCACGGATGTCCACCACTGTCGGGTCGTTCTTCGGATCACCATTGCGGAAGCGTTCTGGAAACACCTGATACCAGATTGCCTTCTTCGCCCACGAAGGCACGCTCGACCGATCAGCCGCAAGGACAGTGGTCTGCGAGAGGACAACTCCGATCGCAGCCGCCAGCATTATGATCACCACAGATGAGTGATGAATCGACTCTACTCGCGCCTGGCTCCTGCTCATGTTCATGTGTTAGGGAGTGGGGTTCTCGAGTTCGATGCTTGCCCGTGGTGAAGGTGAGAGCATATTGGCGCTCTTTGCCCCACATGTCTGCCGGATGATGAGTTCCGGGAGAAATGTCGTCAGCGTCGGCGCATTCGTAGGTGCTTTCATTCTCGCATGTAGCTTCTCAAGAGCCAGGCTTCCCATCTCATGCATCGGCTGGCGCATTGTGGAAAGCTGAGCGTGGCGAGCAAGCTCAATGTCATCGAAGCTGACCATCGCGATGTCTTCGGGAACACGGACGCCAAGCTCTCGGGCAGCTTCCAGCGCTCCAATGGCTTGAACGTCACTTGAAACAAACACGGCGGTGATGGGGTTTCTCAGCGTGCTGCGTTTGATCAGTTCCTTCATGGAAGCGTAACCGGCCTCGCGGTTGAAGCCATCTTGCTTGTCGATCGTAGCCGTGAACACGTTCCTGGTGTCGAACTCAAGTTCGGCTTGTTCCAGAGCGTTCCTGAAGCCATCGAGTCGTTCGCGTGCGGGCTGGTTCTCAAGCGTTGCGTTGATCATGGCAATGTTGTGATGACCGAGTGAGATCAGGTGTTGCGCAGCCCGTGTAGCACCTTCCTTGTTCTTCACTCGGAGTGAGTCGAAGTTCTCGTGGTAGGTATCCACCAAAACAACGGGCAGGTTCATCTGCTGGAACTTCGCAACGAATGAGTCGGGAAACTTCATCGAGAAAAACATGACTCCATCAACATGACCGCGATGAAGCGATCGCCGAAGATAGTACTCCACCTGTGCCGGATTGTTCACTCCGTAGAGGATCAGATCGAACCCGAGCTCAGCAGCTTTGTCCTGGACACCCTGTAGTACTTCGATGAAGAAGTAGTTGGTGAAGAATGGGATAATTGTGGAAATGGTGTTGGTCTTCTTGGAAGCGAGTCGTTGAGCGTAAGCATGAGGTTGGTAGCTAAGTCGTTTGGCTACGGCCAGGACTTTTGCTCGCGTTTCAGGAGAGACGCTGGGATGATTGTTCAAACATCTGGAAACAGTTCCAATTCCAACCCCTGCCTCTCGGGCAAGGTCGTAGATTGTAACGCCCATTGTTGGGGGATACCGATCGTAGTTGAACGTCTGACAACGACAGGAGCTATTGGAAGCGCTTCCACAAATATACGCCATAAAAGCTGAATGTCAAGCCCTTTTTTCGCTAATGTCTGCAATGAGTTCTGCATTTCCACGACACCAACTTCCAAGCCCGATCGCACCGGCTCGCGCAAACTCCTGGGTCACTTCCAATAGGATGTTCCATAGTCAAGCAGACATTCCTTGTGTTTGACTGGCAGCGTACATATATTTTTTCCGTTTCATCTTCTCACACCTCACACTACGTCAAGACTCTCATGGCAGAAGTCAAGCTCGAAAGCGTCTCCAAGATTTATGACGGGAAGGTCACGGCTGTTCGGGACGTCAATGTAACAATCAACGACAAGGAGTTTGTCGTCCTTGTCGGCCCGTCGGGTTGCGGGAAGTCTACTGTCCTGCGCATGATTGCAGGCTTGGAAGAAATCTCGCAAGGGACAATCAGGATCGATGAAAAGATTGTGAACGACGTCGCGCCGAAGGATCGGGACATTGCGATGGTGTTCCAGAACTACGCGCTGTACCCTCACATGAGCGTATTCGAGAACCTTGCGTTCGGACTCAAGTTGAGGAAGTATGAAAAGCAAGAAATCGACCGCCGCGTGCAACATGCAGCAAAAATCCTTGGCATCGACAAGTTCCTCGACCGCAAGCCGAAGGCACTTTCCGGAGGCCAGCGTCAGCGCGTCGCTCTTGGACGCGCAATAGTACGGCACCCAAAAGTGTTCCTGTTCGATGAGCCGCTGAGCAACCTGGATGCAAACCTGCGGGTACAGATGCGAACCGAGATCTCTCGGCTGCATCATCAGCTTCAGACCACGATGATCTATGTAACGCACGATCAGATTGAAGCAATGTCGATGGGCGATCGGATCGTTGTCATGAAGGATGGCGTCGTCCAGCAGGTCGACACACCTCTCAACATCTACCATCATCCTGCAAACAAGTTCGTGGCGGGTTTCATCGGCAGCCCGACGATGAATTTTATGAACGGGACACTCAAGAAGAACAGACACCTTGTCTTCCAACAGGATCAATCGTCATTCTCCATGCCCGTCCCGAAGACGCTCGAAGAGAAACTGAAGGTGCGTGGTCAAACTCAAGTCACTCTCGGCATTCGACCCGAGCATATATACGCTCACAAACATGCTGACGTGGAGACCGTCTCTCCGTTTACAGCAAACATAGAAGTTGTCGAGCCAGTTGGCAACGAGGTCTTCGTCTACTTCTCGACAGGCACCGAGATGCAATACGTTGCCCGGTTGGCAACTGACAGTCCTCCAACGATCGGCAAACCGTTCCAGCTTCTGTTCGATACTTCAAAGGTCCATCTCTTTGACAAGCAGACTGAGAAGGCGATTTGAGCAGATTATTCTGCATCTTGGCCCCAGACCGACTGGGGCTTTTCGTTTGGCATACATTCACACCATTGCAGCCCCCTGAGAGATCAATATGCGGCCATCTCTTCTTGCAGTTGTTCTGACTCTGATTTGCTCAACTGCTTTTTCCCAATGGCAGTCTATTGGCAACGTCGATTCATTTTCCGTCCACGGCAATGAGGTCACTATTTATGCAGGCAAGAGCATTGTACGAGCAAGCACCATCGCTCCCGATTTAGTGCGCATCCGATTGGCACCGGGGGGTAAATTTGCCCCTGATATGTCGTGGGCAGTCGTAAAGACCAATTGGCAAAAAGCCAGAGTGGATGTAAAAGAATCGAATGAAGCAATCGTAGTTACCACAGATGAAATGTCATTGGTCATTGCGAAGAAACCTCTTCGCATCCGCTTCATAGATCGAGCAGGCAGTATCCTCAACGAAGACGAACCAGCGAAAGGCATGTCGTGGAGCGGCGCCGACATACGAGTCTGGAAGAAGATGCCGGAGAATGAGTACTTCTACGGCCTTGGAGAAAAGGCCGGCCGTCTGGGACGCAAGTGGACACACACCACAATGTGGAATTCCGATATCCCGGGCTACCGCGCAGACACGGATCCTCTCTATCAAGCCATCCCATTTTTCTACGGCATCAACAGTAGCAAGGCCCACGGCATCTTTTTCGACAACTCATACTGGTCGTCGTTCGACTTTGGGAAGGAATCCCGTGGTCAGTACTCGTTCGGAGCTGAGAATGGAGAACTCGACTACTACTTCGTCTATGGGCCGGCCCCATCAAAGGTCCTCACACGGTTCACTGAACTCATCGGACGGATGCCCCTCCCTCCACGATGGTCGCTCGGCTACCAGCAATGCCGCTGGAGCTACGCACCAGAAAGTCGGGTGCGTGAGATTGCCAACGGCTTTAGAAGCAGGGACATTCCATGCGATGTCATCTACCTCGACATCGACTACATGGAAGGCTACCGCATTTTCACCTGGAGCCAGAAGAATTTCCCCGACCCGGAAAAGTTGATCTCGGATCTCTCACACGATGGATTCAGGATCGCCGTCATCGTCGACCCCGGCATCAAGGCGGACACATCGTATCATGCATATCGCACCGGACTTGCCGGGAACCACTTCCTGAAGTACACAGACGGACGAACGTATATCGGCAAAGTGTGGCCGGGTGAGTGTGCGTTCCCTGATTTCACCAGCACGGAGACCCGGAAATGGTGGGGGGAGAATTTCTCTGTTCTCGTCGATGCAGGAGTCCGTGGATGGTGGAACGACATGAACGAGCCTTCTGTGTTCGATGTGCCAACGAAGACCGTTGACCTCGATGTCATTCACAACGATAACGGCCTGGTGACGACTCACGCCAAGAGCCACAACATCTACGGCATGCAGATGACGCGGGCAACGTACGAGGGCGTGCGTGCCTTGCTACCGAGCGAGCGGCCGTTCGTGCTGACGCGTGCATCGTACGCCGGCGGTCACCGCTACTCTGCGGCGTGGACTGGAGACAACGTCGCATCGTGGGATCATCTGCAGATGGCCGTCCCTATGTGTCTCAATCTCAGCATTTCGGGACAACCGTTTGTTGGGACCGACATCGGGGGGTTTATCGGTTATCCATCCGGTGAGCTCTTTGCACGGTGGCTCCAACTCGGCGTGTTCACTCCACTGATGCGGGCACACTCTGTCATCAACGAGAAGAACAAAGAGCCGTGGGAGTATGGCGATGAGTTCACAGCCATCAACCGAGAAACCATCAACCTGCGCTATCAGCTTCTCCCCTACATCTACAACACGATGTATCAGGCTTCGACAACGGGAATCCCGCCCATGCGTCCGATGGCGTTTGCCTTTCCAGATGACAAGGCGTTTACCTGGAACGACGAAGAGTTCATGTTCGGGGATGATCTTCTTGTCGCTCCTGTCTTGTCGGAGGGCGCACGCACACGAGAACTTCGGCTTCCCAAAGGGGTGTGGTATGATTACTGGACTGGCACACGTCTCGAAGGAGGCCGCAGCATTACGGTGGATGCGCCGCTCAACCGGATACCGGTGTTCGTGAAAGCCGGAGCGATCATTCCAACACAGCAGGTGGTACAGTATTCCGACCAGGCTCCGATCGATCCGCTGACTTTGACTGTCTATCCAACGGAACTGCAATCCAGCTTAACCTACTACGAAGACGACGGTCATTCGTTTGAGTATGAGAAGGGAGTCTACTTCCGCAGGACGATCAATCAGTGGAATTCGTCAACGGGGATAACACTGACAATTTCCAAGGCGGAAGGCTCTTACGTCCCTCCCAAGCGATCACTTGTGGTGAAGTTTGTGGATATGGCGGGCACACCGAAGGGTGTGAAAGTCAATCGCAAAACGATAAGCAGTCTCGAAGTGAATCAGACACCCGCAGCAAGATCTGGGTGGGTCTATGACAAGGCATCAAGAACGCTGACCGTCAAGGAAGAGGATACAACGCGAGAACAAATTGTTGAGGTTGTGAAATAGAACAGAAGCAAACCAAGAGGTTTGCGTCAGCCATCGAACCATGATACCACGAGCAACTTAATCCTCCCGACCGCTTCAGTGGCCGGGAGGTTTTTCAGACCCTTCGCCCGACGGAAAGCATCGGGGCCCAGGGTAGCGAAAAGCGTCATTTCTGTTTCTGTGTCCGGTAGTTGTCGAACTGGATCGACTTCTTCGTCAATCGGGCATCGTTCTGTTTGTCCTTGAGCGTCTGGGTGTAGCCCTTGAGCTTTGCTTCCTGCGCACGGATTGCATCGGCACCAGCGCCGGCCATCGAGGCTGCGGGCGAGGCGCTCAGAGATTGCCGTGCCTCGTTCAGAGTTCTCTCAGCCTCTACATGGTTCCCAGCATCAAGCGATTGCATTGCTTGCTCCACCTTCTTCGTTGAGACGGCAACGTCAGCCTTTGCCTGTGTATCCCAGTCCTTGTTCTTCTCGACCACCGCTGCGTCGTGGGTGTAGCGAACATCGACTGCGAATGATGGCCTCTCATCAAATGGCCGTATCCGCTCCGACTCGTACCTGAGCACACCACGGGCAACTCTAAGCGTCCCTGATCCTTCTGGGATGAAGAGCTCGACAGTGAACTCACGCCGCTCATTTGCATACAGGTCGCCAACGGGGATGATGTACTTGCTGCTGACGTCAGCATGATGCTCACATCCGATCACGTCATTCACACGCACTCCTTTGCCTAACGTCAGCTCGATGGATGCATTCTGGGCAACAACAGATGAGAGCGTGTTCAATTCACGACTCATGATCGAGGCGAGGCTATGGGGGCTCTCTATAAAATAGTAGTTTCCACCGCCTGCTTCTGAGAGTCCCACCATAAGATTCTCGTTATACTCAAGCCCAACTCCCATCGTTGTGAGTGAGATCGATTTGGTCCTGTGCCTGCGTGCGATCCGGTTGAGCTCGTCCGGATCCGTGATGCCCTGATTCGCCAGTCCATCGGAAAGGAGAATCACTCTGTTCACGTACTCCTTCTTCAGGTTTCGTTCAGCCTGCCTGAAGCCCTCGATCATTCCACCACCAAGGTTTGTGGAACCTCGTGGGTAGATGCCCTCAACAAGTCTCCGCAGCGAGGCTTTGCTCTCAACGCGCCGAGCCGGGAAGGGAACCTCAATAACATCATCGTAAATGACGAGCGAGAAGATGTCCTCGCTTCTGAGCTGATCGATGAGCTTCAGCAGCGCTTCTCGTGCGTACTCGATCTTCCCTGCATCAGCCATCGAACCGCTGCGGTCGAGCACCACGGCAATGTTCATCGGCCTGCGGTCGGGTCTTGCCATGTCTGAGACAGCAAGAGTAATCTGGAGATATGCTGTCCCGCCGTGCGATGAAATGTAGGGGCAATTGAGCTTGCCGTCGAGCGTGATCTTTGGATAGTCCGACGGCAGCGACATTGCCATTCCAAACGGACCGAGTGTGAGCACTCCAAAGAACATGCCGAGTGCGATACTGGATGTGTTCATGACTTCCTCCTTAAGGTTTTGAGTTCATTGAGTCAGCGATTGAGTTACCAGGAGTAACGGATCGTATATGTCACCACCTTCTCCTGGTCCTTTCCAACAGTAATCGGGAACTTAAGTGTTGATTGGTCAACCTTCTCCCACTCTGTGCTGGCCTTCAGAATCTCCCACTGGCTCCAGCGCCAGGGGTGCTCATACACCTGCACTTCAACTCGCTCGTTCTTGTGATTCCGCACTTTGATCTCGATGGTCTCTTCAACAATATGACCTGCAGCGTACGATTTGAAGTCTTTCTGCACTCTCTCCCCGACGATGTCGAAGGCATTGCCAAGATAAAGCTTGATCTCCTCATCCTTCGCTGTGTGGTCGATCTCGTCTTCACCAATGAACTGCTCCTTCCCATCGTCATCACGTTTGTACACACGCACCTTCCCCTTCGGCAGAGGCATTCCCAAGCCCGACTTCTCATCGTTCCTGAATGTCACGAACACGCCTACCTTTGCGTTGGATTGCTGCCCGAAACTTCCCTGAGAGCGATACGAGTAGTTTCGGTAGTACATCCTCCACTGGTCAGACAGGCCGTCATATATGAAGACCTTCTTCGATGTCACGTTTCTCCCCGAAGTCAGCTCAATTTGCTTCGTCTCGTTATTGTTGAGATCGGTGCGACGCTGGAGTGAGTAGAGCTTGTACTCGAAGAGATCGGTCTGCTTGAATTGCGGCTGGGAGGCGTCCTCCGCTGCCATGATGCTCTTTCCCATCATCCCTTCAAAACGGTTCTGCACGATGTTCACATCCCCGGCAACGAGCTTGAGTCCGGCATTCTTGAATGTTGTACCGGAGTTGTTCGTGAGCGTCACCCAACCGGTCAGATCGATCTTCATGCTGTTCTTGTCGAGCAAGGCGACGTAGTTGCAGTTCCACGAAAGTTGACTAGCGAGATAGCTGATCTCCGTCTTGTGCTGACCTTCTTTGTTGTTTGCCACCAGCCATTCGAGCTGCGGTTTGAGGATGAGTCCTTCAGGAAGGCTTGGCAGTACCAGTCGCCCCGTGGGGCTGATCTCGATCTTGCCGTTGATCTCTGCCACCATCCCACCGATGCTCATGAAATTCGGCACGGCATTCCCGTATGAGGGTTGTGCAAAGTAACCAGTGGAGAGCAACTTGCCGAACACTGAGTATTCCTTCTTCGTCTCATTGTCGTACCTGACAAACTCAACCTGCTTGCCGATGTACTTCTCCAGCAGCTTCGCCTGGTGGACGAGGTCGTACTGGTAGTTCTGCTCGAGCACTTTGGCGCCAGCGGGATCGGTGATACTGAGGAAGTGGACTGACGTGCCATCTATGGTCGATGGGATGTCGGGGATGACGACCCGATTCATGCCTCTTGCGAGACTGATGGTTCTCTCCTCCCGAATGAGCGAGAGGTTCTGGTTGTAGATGGTCAGATCGACAGAGATTCGCTCGCCTGCACTTGAGGCTTGTTTTTCCTCCCCAAATCCCCGCAGACCAAATGCACACAGCAGCAGCAACAAATGCGTTCTTTTCACAGCATCCTCCTTTGATGTAGTTGATTCAATGAAGCAAATGATTCAATTGTCAATATTTCTTATCTTCTTCCATTCACCTCATGCCTGTTAATGTCATTAACTATTAAAAGGTAAATGAGCCCGACGCTCCTCTTTCTGAATGAAGATGCCCGCATTCTTGACCAGATCAGAAAGGGGGAGGAAGAGGCATTGGTGAGGCTCTACAAGGCAAACGAGAGGGCAGTCTCGGCATTCGTCATGAAGAACAAGGGTTCGCAAGACGATGCCGAGGACATGCTGCAGGAAGCTGTGGTGATATTCTGGGAGCGGGTGCGAACCGGTCGCTACGAGCACACTGCAAAAATCAGCACATTCATCTTTGCAACAGTGAAGAACATGTGGATGAGAAGGTTGGCCCGGGCAAGGCGCGAGGTCGCGACAGACGTTGAGAACGACTCAACGCGTGATGGCAACGTTTCAGCGTTGGACGAAATGATAGAAACCGAGGAGGCCGGGATGGTCTCCAGTGCGCTTGACAAACTTGGCAACCCGTGTCGACAGCTTCTTCTGCTGTATTATTGGGAGGAACTCCCGATGGATGAGATTGCGGCAAAGATGGGCTTTGCCAACGCCAACACGGTAAAGTCAAAGAAGTACCAGTGCAAGAAAGCGCTGGAGAAGCTCTTGACGGACTTACAATAGCGCTATGGCAGAGAACAGCACCACACATTGGACAGATGACGATGAACTTCTCTCGAGGTTCGTCCTGCATCGTCTCTCTTCTTTAGAAGAAGACAAACTTGCCGCCCACCTTCGCGCTTGTGAGAAGTGCCAGCAGGCGGTGAGAAACGAGACTCAGATTGCCGCAGGCACAAAGCTGGCGGGACGAACGGAGATGAAGGAGCGATTGAAGTCGGAAATCGAAATGCGCGAGCGGCAGGTTGCTGCTGCCGCAGCAATACAACCCGTGAGATACCAGATTGCGTGGACCCGCATTGCCAGCGTTGCGGCAGTAGTCGTGATTCTCATCGGAGTCGGGATTTACAACAACTGGTTGCAGATAACGGAAGAGAAAGTTCAGCCTTCGGCCGCACCGATGCAGGAAGGCAAAAAGGAATCAGCCACACAGGCGCTGGAGAAGGACGAGCTTGCACAATCAACGAGAGAATCGGAGCGGGAAATATCCGGTGAAGCTGGATTGAAGAGAGCAAAGGCACTCGAGGAGAAACCTACCTGGGCACAACGCCACGCGGATGAGGGTCCTACTAAGTCAATAGCAGCTGCACCGACCGGAGCCGCCGGAGCGGGTGTTACTGCTGACGAGGCGCGGAAGGTCGAGAGCGAAATCGGCCTGGCCGACGAAGCTGATGCTCATCCTATCGACACATTCTGGGTTGAAGGAACTTTGCTATCGTCCCACCCAACCCAGGCTGATGAGTTGCGAGCTGCGCAACCCGAACGAAACGAAGAGGCGCGGTCCTTGCGAAAGCAGACTCAAACCAGGTCGGACAAGGACAGGCAGAGCCAGATGCAGTTGAGAGAGGGCTTGCCGCTGGCAGTTTCTCTCACCCAAAAACCTGCATCCATGCTTCCTGCCGCTCAGCGATATCGACAGAACCAAACGGAAGCCATACAGACATTGATCCGGAACCGACCCGATAGCATGCATGTAACGCTCTATCTCCCCTCGCTCTTCCCGGAATCAGAGTTGCGATCCGCTGAAGTGAGTCTACTTGACGGTGACTCGCTGGTTATCAGCCTCCCTTCGCAACGCATCGGCTATCGGTTGCCGGCAGATCTCGGCAGTCAGGTAAATATGAAAGCAAAACAGGTAAAATGACTATCCGTCTGCTTGCCAACCGCCCGCTCGGCTGGCTCTAAGATCAAAACACTTCAAGAACTTCTTGTAACTTAGCGGTCCGCTATCTATATTTGCAGCAAGAAAACCTGGCCGGGGGGAGGTTCTCGATACGTCATTCAACAAAGAGGGAGTGACACAATGAGCAATTTGATTCAAAAACTCTGGACGCCGGCAAGAGCCTTCCTGGAGAAGTACTTCATCCTGGTGGCAGCAGTTGTCATCTACTCGTATTACTTGGTCACCTCCATCAATCTCATGCAGCACAGCGACACCAAGAAGGGACTCCTGGACTATGTGCTGCAGTTCGACTCACTCATTCTGATGTGGGTGATTGCCGCGGTGTTTATCCAGTTGCAGAAGTTTCGGAAGGAAAAAAGGGAAGAGGAATCGTACCGCCAGAAAATCCAGCTCGAGTTTGAGCGCCAGCGCATTCATCTCCAGTTGTTGGATGAGATCACAGAGCTACTACAGGACAATGTGAACAACCCGCTTGCGGTCATCTCAATTACTTCACACACGATCCGCAGGAAGTTTGAGAATGACGACGAGATCCTCGGGTGGCTCGACCGCATCGACGCATCGTTGCAGCGAGTCCACGCCACAATAAATGACATCAAGGCGTATCAGACTCAGAAGATCGTACAGGAGACAGCCGAACAGACCCAGAGGGTAAGAGCATAGTTAGTGTCCTCCTCCCTTGATCATGTCGTGCGCATGAAATAACCAGGGGAGGACAATGTCAAGGGCATCTTTCACACCGATGGGGGAGCCCGGAAGATTCACCACCACTGTCTTCCCTCGCACACCTGCAACACCACGTCCGAGCATCGCGTACCTTGTCCGTTCCTGACCGTGAGAGCGAATCGCTTCTTCAACCCCGGGCAATTCTCGATGTATCACGTTCAACGTTGCCTCAGGAGTAACATCGCGCGGCCCAAGTCCGGTTCCTCCGGTCGTAATCACAAGATCCAGCAATGCCTCATCGCATAGCCTGGTCAGCTCCTGCTCTAGGAGCTTCTGTTCATCGGGCAGAATCTTGTGTTCCACAACGGCAACCCCAAGCCGTTCCAGGCGTTCCTTAATAGCTTTGCCGGAGAGGTCTTCCCGCACCCCTTTAGCCCCGAGGTCCGAGAGGACAAGCACACCGGCACGGACGAGCGAGAGGTCCTTCGTTCCGAAATCCGACTTGCCGCCTTTCTTCTCCACAAGCGTCGTGGAACCGATCTCCATGGTGTCATCAATGATCTTCAGCATGTCATACAGCGTGAGTGCCGCGGCAGACACTGCAACAAGCGCCTCCATCTCAACCCCGGTCTTCCAGACGGCTCTCACTTCTGCAAAGAAACGGACTGATGACTCCTTCAACTCCGCTTCAACACTCACGAAGTCAAGCGGCACCTGGTGGCAGTACGGGATGAGCAGGCTCGTGTTCTTCGCCGCCTGTATGCCGGCAACTTTGGATACGCCAATCGGGTCAGCTTTGGGAACATTGCCCGACCGGATTGCTGCGATGGTCTCAGGAAGGCAGTGCACCGAGCTTGTGGCTTTCGCCAGCCGTAGTGTGTTGGATTTATTGGAAACGTCTCTCATGGCTAGGCCCCGGTCGAAAACATTGTCCAAAGAAAACCGCAGAGAACGCGGAGAGCACAGAGCGGAGAAAAGACTTCAAGGAGCTTTTTGTTGGGCCATTTCTCCGTGTTCTCCGCGATCTCTGTGGTTTCAATTCTTTGTATGGGGGGTTGTCACCTGCGTCTCTAGAGGAACTCGACTTCAACCCTCTCTCCTTTCCTGAGTGCGGTGATACCTTCAGGGATGATAATCAAGCAGTTTGCACGGGATAACGAGCTCATCGCCCCCGAGCTTTGTGTGCCAGTGGTAGCGACGTGTAACTCGCCATTCTGCTGCACGGCTATGGCCCGAAGGAAGTGCCGCTTGTCGTCCGACTTTGAAAGATCGTGATCAAGCAATGCTGAATGCTTCATCGGGAACAGCTCTTTCCGTCCGGACATCTTCAGGATCGCAGGACGCACAAACTGGAGGAACGTAACGCCGGTTGAGACGGGATTTCCAGGAAGCCCGAAGACGAGCGTTTTCTTCTTCCGTCCGAACACCAAAGGCTTCCCGGGTTTGATGTTCACCTGCCAGAATTTGACCTCGACGCCAAGGTCATCCAGCGTCTCCTTCACGAAATCA
>CAYHRX010000009.1:0-20311 GCA_964359075.1 uncultured Chitinophagales bacterium | reverse complement strand
GTAGCGCTATGTCAGATCGGATTTCCCGCTGATATCCAACGAGTGAGAATGTAAGCCCGTATGTTCCAGGCCGGAGGTCAGAGAACTGGAACTCGCCATTCACATCCGTTGCCTTGCCGCGTGTGGTTCCTTGCAGCAGCACATTCACGCCGGCAAGAGATTCGTCGGTGTTCTTGACCGTGACTTTGCCTTTGATGGTGGCGGGCTGGGGAAACGCCAACTGGACCCACAACCCAAAGCTGGTGAAGAAGAGGAGAGTCTTCAAGATCAATCGCAGCATGTTCTTATCAATGGGTTCAATTCACGTCCTGAGGATTCCCCCCTTACTTAAGGAGGGGACAAAGGGGTGGTCACCTTGGGATACAAATACTCAGGTGGCGGTGGTGGATTCCTGAAGTCCACATTGATGTTGATGCTCCCGGTTGTATCATTCGCAATGATGGTGACGGGAGATGGGACGACGAAGTTTGTATCAAGATCGTACTGACCGACCGCACGCCAATCGGTGGTGACTCCGGGACCATATTGCCAGGCAACAACAACATACTGGTATACGCCAGTCGGGAGGGAGAACTTGAACCGGAGCGAATCAACAAAGAAAGGCACAAGCGCCGTATCGCCAAGCGGGGGATACACAAATGCCCGGCCGAGCAGGACTTCGTTGACGATGTTCGTGGGAGGGAATACCCTGAACGCCACCAACCGGAGGTCATGCAGGCTGTCCCTGGGCGGCCAGTGTTGATAGCGAATAAGCCCCGACATGTAACCCGAGGCAACCGACGGAGCTGGCGCCACGGTGGGACCCAGTCCCTTATCGCAGCTTCCAAGCGCTGCAGCCAGCAGAACTGCGACGAGGAAACGTGCAAGCGAGTGGTTCATATATCTCGGGATTCTATCGAGCGACGGACAGCCGGACGGCTGAATTGTAGAGAAGTAGCAGCTAAGATGCAACCTTTGTCTCTGAAGAAGCAAACACCCTGCTAGTGTCCAACCCAAACACATCCACAACAGTGGGCACGCAAAGCAGGAACACGATGGGATACGCCTCGTAGTAGCCGCGCAGCTCATCGAAGTAGCCGAAGAAAAAAGACAACACCAACAACGGGACGGCCACAACAAACAGCGATCGCCTGAGGAACACCGGCTTCTCACTCCATCTGTGCCGCACCAGCAGCCACATCGCCGCCACTACGGCGGCAAAGTATAACCACGCGAAGGGATCGGTGTGGGGAACAAGGTTATGGTCAAGCAAATGGAACTCCACAAACACGCCAGGGTTAGTGGCGAACATGCTCGCGAGTATACCCTTGATCGCTCCCCAGATTGTCAGTTGTGCGACGATGTGCGCAATCAGCCGCGTCCGGGACGGCAGCGTGAGCTCATGAAGAGCAAAGACCCCGATGAGAAGGATCGCCGTCTCCTTGTTGATGGTCGCAAGGGCAAACACAAGATAGAACAAGCCGAGCCTCCTCATGGTTATGAGGTAAACCGCCAGCGTGAAAAGAAGCAGCGTTGCCGGGTCGTAGATGTAGTGGTAGTAGCGGAAGAGCAATGGCAGCAGCCACAGAGCAGCCAGCGGGACAAAGTCAATCAGGATGGCCGGCAGAGATGGATAGAAGAACTTCAACAGCAGTCTCAGCACGACGAGAAAGCCGAGCAGACACAGGAACATGATCTTGACTGCCACCAGGTACTCGACGATGTACTCCATGTTCCAGTCCAGTCCGGCAAAGTACTTCTTCTTCTGCTCCGCAAGCTCACGAATGCCTGTCTTCGTCTCCTCCGAGAGCGCCGCCATGCTGGACCGGATAACAAATGGCATCAGCGCCCGGTACACGAATGGCTTCTGCGCAGTCCCATATACATGATCTTCAAACGCCGTGGCGGCACTACCGGAAGACGAATGACCGATCCCCGGATGGTTCAGGAAGATGAAGAGGATGATGGCCGTGGAGAGAAGATACAGTGTGCTGAGAACAATGTAGCGCAGAAGGGCTTTCTGCCTTGTCGAGCGATCGGAGGACACAGGTGTTGGAATTGACTCCATTAGTGAACGACAGGCTACTTCACCACGCTCCCGCTCTCGATCTCTCCCGATGGCGTGACAAACACAAGATTCCCATTTCTATCGGATGCTGCGAGCAACATCCCTTGCGACTCCTGTCCCATTAGCTTTGCGGGCTGAAGATTGAAGACAACGACGATGGACTTGCCGATAAGGTCCTCAGGTGTGTAGTGCTGCGCAATGCCGGCGACAATCTGGCGCTTCTCGGCGCCAACTTCAACCTGGAGCTTCAGCAGCTTCTCGGACTTCGGCACGTTCTCGCAGTGGACGACCTTTGCCACACGAAGATCGACTTACTTGAAGTCATCGATGGTGATCAACGGTTTCGCATCCACAGGGTTGGCGCGCAGGACAGGCCCGCCTGCCTTTGTTGTTTCTGATTCTATCACTGCGTCCTCGATTTTGGTGAATAGGATTTCCGGCTTGCCAAGCCTGTGTCCATCCGGGATCAGGAGATCACTTGCTGCATCCCATGATTGTCTGTGCACGTCTCCCTCGAGGCCGAGCATCTTCCACATCCTTTCGGAGGAGAATGGAATCACTGGTTCCATCAGGACCGCGAGCACCCGAGCGAGCTGTATGCTGATGTTGATGGTGGTGGCACATCGGTCGTCCCGGTCGGACTTTGCTGTTTTCCACGGCTCGCTGTCGTTGAAGTACTTGTTTGCTGCACGTGCAAGATTCATCACTTCAAGGAGGCCATCCCGGAACCGGTAATGCTCATAGTATCCCCCGGCCGCGGGGGGAACGCCCTTGAGCTTCTCAAGCATCTGCCTGTCGAGTTCGCGCAACGCACCGCGCTTTGGCACCAGACCGCCAAACGTCCGCTCGGCAAATGCCAGCGTGCGATTCACAAAGTTGCCGAGGATGTCGGCCAGCTCGTTGTTGGTCTTCGCCTGGAAGTCCCGCCAGTAGAAATCAGAGTCACGATACTCAGGCAACGATACAGCAAGATAGTAGCGCAGTGGGTCAACGGGATAATTCGCCAGGAAGTCCTGCACGTCAATCCCGATGCCGCGGCTCTTGGAGAACTTCTGTCCTTCAAAATTCAGGAACTCATTTGCCGGCACGTTTTCGGGCAGCACGTACTTCTCCGTGTGCGTATCATTCCACGCCATCAACATCGCCGGAAATACGATGCAGTGAAACACGACGTTGTCTTTGCCGATGAAGGCAACGTACTTGGTCTGTTCATCAAGCCAGAACTTTTTCCACTCATCAGGCTTGCCGATGCGTTGCGACCACTCCTTTGACGATGACACATAGCCAAGGACCGCGTCGAACCAGACGTACAGCACCTTGCTTTCGTACCCTTTGAGCGGGATCTTCACGCCCCAATCAAGGTCACGGGTCACTGCACGGTCTTGCAGCCCGTCCTTGAACCAGCTGCGGCAGTAATTCAGAACGTTCTCTTTCCATCCATCCTGTTTATCCCGTTCCTGTACGTACTCTTCAAGTCGGTGCTGGTACTCGCCAAGAGGAAAATACCAGTGAGAAGTTTCCCTTACGACTGGCGTCTGACCTGTGATCTTGCTCTTCGGGTTGATCAGTTCAGCGGGGTTCAGGTACGATCCACACTTCTCGCATTGGTCGCCGCGGGCCTCCGGGTTGCCACAGACCGGACATGTTCCTTCCACATAGCGGTCGGGAAGGAACATCTGTGCCTTCTCATCGTAGAACTGCTTCTCCTGTTTCTCCTTCAGGATGCCTCGCTTGTGGAAGTCGAGGAAGAACTCCTGGGCAGTCGTATGATGCAGTGGCAGCGATGTGCGGGAGTAGTTGTCAAAGCTCATCCCGAACTTCTCGAAGGCTGACTTGTTCATCACATGGTAGCGGTCCACGACCGCCTGAGGCGTTATCCCTTCCTTGTCTGCCGTCAATGTTATGGGAACGCCGTGCTCATCCGAGCCACAGATGAACACGATCTCTCGCCTCTTCAGCCGTTGGTAACGGACGTAGATATCTGACGGCAGGTAGGCTCCCGCCAGATGTCCGAGGTGGATCGGCCCGTTTGCGTAGGGCAGCGCCGCTGTGACCAGTATGCGTTTGGGTTTCATCATGATCGTCCATCAGGACTCATGGACTTCTGTAGGCCTTACGGCACTTCTATGAAGAATGCTACGCCGCAATTGCACGGCAAGCTGCAACATCACGAGGTTAATGTAGACATTTCTTTCGACAAGAAAAATAGCCCGCTCAATCGAAGAGAGCACGGCAACGAGGTCGGAGTTGGGAAACCTGTTAATGAACTTCTTCAGGTCGTCCTGTTGGTCCAGGTTAATCACTTCTCCTCCACGTGACAGCACCAACGCATCGCGGAACCACATCAGCATCAGATTGAGGAATCGGGTTACCACATCGCGGTCCTTGCTGGAACATACCCCTTCCACGGCATCGGTCAACAAGGAAATGTTGTTTCCGAGAGCGCTTCTGATGAAGCCTACTACCTGCTGCCGCCGGGCAGTAACATCATCCTGCAGCAACGTGATCGCTTCGGTGTAGCTGCCGTGCGCCAGCCTTGCGACAAGCGCGGCCTGGGCAGGTTCAACACTGTTGCGCTCAACAAGCGCTGTCCGGATATCCTGCTCAGTCAGAGGATCGAACGGCACAACCTGGCAGCGCGAGACAATCGTGGGCAACAACGCATCGCGATGCGCAGTCGTGAGGATCAACATGGTATTCGAGGAGGGTTCTTCGAGTGTCTTCAGCAGCGTATTTGAGGCCGCGTCTCCCATTTCATCTGCACGCGAGATGATGATGACGCGCTTGCGCCTGCCCAGCGTCGAGAGGGAAGACTCTCGTCGCACATCGCGGATACTGTTGATCTTGATGATAGTCGCCTTCGGAATCGAGATCCTGTGGTACGGGTTTTCCCCTTTCAGCCTATACTGTTCCTGGATTGTCTGAATCTCAGCTTGCGAGAGCTTCTCCAGCGGTGGGTCATCCGACTTTTCGCCCTTCCCCACAGGTAATGCAACCACCAGCTTCACATCAGGATGCTGAAGCGTGTTCACTCTGATGCACGACGGACACGCATCGCATGCTTGTTCGTTGCCTCCTTCACAATGGAGAACCTTCGCCAGCTCTAACGCTGCCGCATCCTTCCCCACTCCCTCGTTCCCAACAAACAGATATGCATGAGGCAGTCTGTCGTTACGCAGCGCGCTCAGCAGGTGCAGCTTCACCCTCTCCTGACCTATGACCCGGTTCCAGCTCATGTGCGCGTCATCCTAGAATGCATGCCCGATGCCGAAATGAATGATGGCTTCTTTCAACGTTTGACCAAGAAGCTTGCGGTCGCTGATCCACTGCTGTCCTGCAGGCTCGGCGGGGTTGTATACGCGGAACCCATAGTCAATCCTGAATGGACCGAAGAACGTATCGTAACGGAACCCGATCCCCGCGGCAAGCGCAACATCTGTGAGTGTAAGGTCGCGGACCTTTCCCCACACGTTCCCAAAATCCATAAATCCCACGATCCAGATCTTGTCGAGGAAATCGTCCCTCAATGATTGCAGTATGTTCGTCCGGATCTCAAAGCTACCTTCGAGCGCGATGTTGCCGCCGAACAACGGATCACCGGTGGCGCTCAGGTCACGCGGTTTCCATCCCCGAACGCTGCCACCGCCTCCCGCATAGAAGCGGTAGGTCGGAGGTATGGTCTTCAAGTCGTCGGCTCTGCTTTCGCCGTATTTGTCCTCGAAGCCTGCCTTCAGTTTCATCGCAAAGATCGAATAGCGATGGTCCGTCAGATCGAAGAACCATCGGCCCAGCAGAGTAACGCTGTAGAACTGCGTGAATGGCAGATCAGGCTGTGCCTTCTTCAGAAGCAACGGCAGCAACCCCGCCTCCTGAACCGTGGCCGTGTGGATGAAACCTTCGGAGGGTCTGAACAGATCGTTTGTCTTGTCACGTTGAATGGTGAATGACAGGATGGAGTTGAACTGGATCTTCTTTTCTTGCTCGCGCAACTTGTTGATCTGCTCCTGGGTCTCCGGGTCGCTGGATGAGTCCGGGTAGTTCGGGTTGCGGTCCAGGCTCACTCGCTCGAGCGTCCACTCAAGCAAGCCGTTGGTGTAGTCAGCAAACCTATCGGTGAAGCCGAACTTATTCCGGATGATGTCCTGCCGGTACGGCTTCTGCTTGTCGCGGATCAGCGAGAACGTCCAGCTTCCTTTGATCTTGTTGGTGAAGATATAGGGCTGCAGCATCTCGAACGTCAGGTCGATGTTCGAGACGGCGTCGGTGGCAACACCGAAGTAGTTGGGAAACTCGTTGATCGTCTGTGTCCTGAAGCGCAGCCTTGTCGAGAAGGTTCTCGCCCCGCCAAGGAAATTCCTGTTGCTGTACCCGATACCGGCACCGAGGTTGAACGCATTATTCTCATCGCTGAAAACAAGCTCCGGCGCAAGCTCGTGCTTGTCCTTGGGGCGCACCGTAATCGTGCTTGCTACAAGAATTGAGGGGTCGGAGTTCGGAGGCACATCAACAGCAATGCGTGCCTGATCGAACACGCCGACCCTGTTCAGGTTCTGCTCGCTGGAGAGCCGGCTTGCATGGCTGTAGAAGTCACCATACTTGTAGTCGAGTTGGTTTAACACGATGTCGGGGGTGATATCGTCCCGCACCGAATCAAGCTCATTCTTGACAGCGATGTCCCCCCAGATGTACCGCTTGCCAATGTCATAGCTGATCGTGACGCTGTAATTCCGCGTGCTCGTAAAGTATGTGGCAGAAGAGCTATCGCGGAGGAAGTGCACATTCGGGTAGCCGGCATCAAAGAGAATTCTTCTGACACGCAGGACTTCTTCATCTACCAGCCCACGGTTGAATGGGTCGTGGATGGAGATTCTTGGAGATGACTGCATGTCTTCATGCACGAACTCTGGAACGTCAATGATCCCTTTGAAGATGATTGTGTCAACAGTCGACTGGTACCCTTCGTTGATGAGAAAAAGGATGTCTACCACATTCTTGTCAGGCAAGAATGTGAGCGAGGTATCTACCTGCACATCATGGAAGCCGCGGTCGATGTAGTAACGCCGGAGCCGCTGTACATCTTCACTGAACACGGTGAAGTCAAAGTACTCATTCTTCCGACCGAGCCGATCATAGAGGCCGTACAAGAACTTGTTGAAGAACCCCGGCGTTTCCCGTGTGACAATCTGAGCATGCAGGTCGCTCGAACCGATATGATCGTTCCCCTCAAGCGCGACAGAGCGGATCTCATACAGCCCTTCTTCTTCCGTTCCCTGCGCGAACACCGGCACCGGAACAGCAAGAGAAAGCATAAGAAGACAGGCCTTCAATGAATGCCGCCTTCGGGTGTTGAGGAAGAAAGCTAACGAGCTAGTTTGGCGCACAAGCAGGGTCGTCTTCGTTCGGAGCCATCACGTACAAAAAAACCCAGCCTCCTCGGCTGGGTTGGTATATTACCAGTTTCGGTACAGATTGTCAATGCAATCATAAGGTTAATACTCCCCTTCGTCTTCAAAGAAGAAGTCCTCGTCTGTCGGATAGTCCGGCCAGATTTCCTCCATGCTTTCGTATGGCTCCTCGTTATCTTCCAGCTCCTGGAGATTCTCGATTACTCTTGCTGGCGCACCGGTGCGAACTGCATAATCAATCAGTTCCTCCTTGGTGGCTGGCCAGGGAGCATCGTCCAGGTACGAAGCTAAGTCCATCGTCCAGAGCAAAGCTTATCTCTCCAAATAATGTGTGTGATAGAACTGAAATCGTTTGAACAGGTCTAGCGTACTACTTTGCAGCAGCAAGTTGTGAGCGGTAGCGCGATGCATCCACATCGTCGAAGAAGAAGTCCACGGGGTTCTGCTTCCGGCCATTCTTTCTGATCTCATAATGGAGATGGGGGCCGCTCACAAGTCCTGAACGCCCGCTTTTCCCTATGAGTTCCCCGCGCTTTACTGATCGACCCGGACGCACAACGATCCGGGAGAGATGCGCGTACAACGTGGAAAATCCAAACCCGTGATCAATGTCGACAACGGAACCGTACCCGCCTTCTGTGCGGCCTGCAAACCGGACCACACCGTCCGCAGTGGCATAGATGTTCGTCCCGACATCGTTGATGATATCAACGCCTTCATGCATTCTGTAGACCCTGAGCACCGGATGAACACGCATACCATAGCCGTTCACTGTATAGTACCCGTCCATCGGTTTGATGGCCGGGAGATGCTCGAAGAACATCTGGTTGCGTTGATACTTTTTGTAGATATCTTCGTAGCTTGACTGTTGCAGTTTCACTTCGCGTGAAAGACGGTCGATAAGGGTGTGTGCGTTCGAAAGAATCTCTCCCGCCTCTCTGGACACGAATCCAAAATCCTCGTTCACTCTCGCACCGCCGATGGCAGCCTGTCGGCTCTCCTCGTCGATCTTCGGCATGTCGACGAGCAGGCGCAACTCATTGCCGCGGTCGGCGAGCTTCTCGATCCCCTTTTGTACGCCGGCGAATCTGCCGGAGAGCTCCTTGATCTGCTCCTTCAGGAGACGATTTTCCGAGTCAAGCATCGACATCCGGTCGTATCCTAATCCCAGCAAGTCGTGCGACAAGTGGTTTGCCACAACCACTGCGCCGAGGATAAGCACCGTCATCAGCAGACTCGACCCAAGCAGCTTCGTTCTGAAGAAACGAACCTCCTTGTAATCCAGGCGCGACTGAGAATAGGTGAAGAAGCGCTTAGTCGCAATATGTCGGGGAGATGCCGGCACCGGTTTGGTTCGTTATGGATTCTTCATAGCCATTCTTCGCACAAGCCTCTTTACTTCAAAAAATGCACCGGAAGTATAAAGAAACTCGGATGTTTTGTCAAGAAAAAATTTCCATCAAAGAACAGAAGGACTATCGGCAGGCAGGGCCAAACGGTGCAGGAAAGACCGGTAACGGAAGTTTCTACTCGAAATCGTGCTCAAAGTAGTCGATGACTCTATTCCCCTTCCGCTTTGCGCCGATCACCCCCTCCAGGCGCTTGGAGAACTCCCTTGCAGCATCGTAGCCATAGTGTTTGAGGAGGTAGTTCAATGATATGACTTCAGTGATAACTGTGACGTTCTTTCCGGGGAAAATGGGCAGCTTCACCAGTGGAATCTCCACATCCAGGAGTTTGATGGTTTCATCATCAAGGCCGGTCCGAGTGTAGTCGTGACTGGGTTTCCACTCCTCCAGTTCAATCACGATCTCAACGCGCTTTTGGAACCGAATGGCCCTGATGCCGAACATGCTTCGTACATCTATCAGTCCCAGTCCCCGGATTTCCATGAAGTGCTTCACAAGATCGGTGCCCGACCCCATCAGAATTCCCTCACCCTTCCGCGTAATCATCACCACATCATCCGCGACCAGGCGGTGACCTCGCTCTACGAGGTCGAGCGCTATCTCGCTTTTGCCGATTCCCGACCGACCGGTCAGCAACACCCCGATGCCATAGCAATCCACAAATGAGCCATGAAGAACGATCTGAGAAGCAAACTGGTCATCCAGGAAGTCCGCCAGGAAGTATTGGATCTTGGTTGTTTCAAACGGCGTCCCGAAAATGGGGATGCCCTTCAACGCGGCGGCTTGCAGCAGATCATCGTCGAGCTTGTTGTTGTTGGTCAGGACGATGCAGGGTATCTTGAACTCCAGCAAGGTCCTGATGGCAGCCTTGCGCTGCTCGACAGGCAAGGAATCCAGGTACTTGATTTCGGTGTTGCCAATGATCTGGACTCGGTCATATGTAAAGAGCTCGACATATCCAGCCAGAGCCAGTCCGGGACGATGCAGGTTCTTATCCTTGATGTGGTTTTCAAACCCGTTCTCACCGTTCAACGGGCGGAGCTTGAACCGCTCCCTTGTAGCTTCATACAAAAACCCAACGTTGATGAACTTCTTCCGCGTCTCTTTGTTCTTGTCGACTTTCATCGTCTACGCCTTTGCCGTCAACTGGCGCACTTTGTTCTTGTCCTTCGATCGGATCTTGGTCTTGTATTTCTCCAGCTGCACGTTCATCTTTTCCACGGCAAAGTCAATCGACTTCCGGAAGTCGTCCGACTTTTCTTTGGCAGTGAGCACGGTGCCGTGCACATGAAGGTTGATCTCTGCGATCTTGATGTTCTTTTCGGCTCCCTCGAAACTCAGAATGATGTCTCCACTGACGATGCCGTCGAAGAATCTATCGAGCTTCTTCACTTGCTCGATTGCATGTTCCCTGATGTCCGGCCGGGCACGGAAACGGCGAGCTGTAATCTTAATGTGCATGATTACTCTCCTTCAGAATTCAATAGTGCGATGGATCATGTGGCTTTCGGGTGCGCCTGCAAATAGATTTTCTTCAGCCGGTCAACGCTGACATGAGTGTACACTTGTGTTGTCGACAGGCTCTCATGGCCGAGCAACTCCTTCACTGCGCGGAGATCGGCTCCACGGTTCAGCAGGTGCGTTGCAAACGTATGTCGAAGAACGTGCGGACTCTTCTTCTGAATTTCCGATACCCTGCCAATGTAATCGTTCATCAGCAGATTCACGCCCTTCGGATTAAGGCGCTTGCCTCTCTTGGTCAGAAAGAGTATCTCCGAGATTTCCTTAGTCGGTCTTCGCGGCAGGAGATCGGTTCTGGACCCAAGATACTGCTGAAGCGCAGCCTTCGCCGGTCTACCAAACGGCACAATCCTGTCTTTGCTCCCTTTCCCAGTCACCCGGATCGTGCCCCCGGGAAAATCAACATCTCCCCTCCGCAGATTGATAAGCTCGCTGAGCCGGATGCCCGTGCTATAAAAGAGCTCCAGAATTGCGGCGTCCCGTTTTCCCATCGTGGTCGAGGTGTCGGGCTGTTGCATCAGCTTCTTGATGCTCTCTTCGTCGAGATACTGGGGAAGGCGTTTCTCAAGCTTGGGTGTGGCGACATTGGAAGCAGGATTCGCCTTGACTTCGTGAATTTTGTACATGTACTTGAAAAACGATTTCAAGCATGCAAGCTTGCGAGCGATGCTGCGCTTGGAGAACTCTTGCTCGAGGCAATCGCCGAGAAACAGGCGGATCGTCACCTGATCGATATCGGCAAGCGAAAAGGACTTATCGGAGAAGTGCTTATGCAGGAACTCCGTAAACTGCCGCAGGTCGTCTTCGTAGGCGGCAATTGTGTTCGGAGAGTAGTTCCGCTCAGTCTCCAGGTACTCCAGGTATTTCCGGATCTGAGATTCCATCTGCCCTGAAGAATAGATGGTAGGCAACTATTCACCCGCGGCCGCGACGGTTACATCCTTTACGACTTCGGCCTTGCATGCTGGACACTGCAAGTACTCGCCCCTCGTAGCGCTGCGCTTCTCAACCATATACTCATTACCGCAGGTATCGCACGGACGGGCAACAGGTCTATCCCACGAGGCGAAGTCACAGTCCGGGTAGCGTGAGCAACCGAAGAATATCCGCTTACGCTTCGTCTTCCGCTCAATCACGTAACCGTCCTTGCACTTCGGACACTGCACACCAATGCTGATCGGCTTCGTGTTTTTGCACGTTGGATAGTTCGAGCAGCCGAGGAATGAGCCGAACTTCCCTCCTTTCACAATCATATCGCCGCCACACAACTCACACTTCATGCCTGTCGCGTGTTTGTTTTGTTCTTGCTCGCCGGGTAAAGGCTTCGTGTTCCTGCACGTCGGGTAACCGCTGCAGGCCATGAAGCGGCCGTTCCGCCCCCACTTGATGATCATCGACTTGCCGCAGAGCTCGCACACTTCATCGGTTGCTTCCTGCAATGACTTCTTGATGGCCGAACTCTTCTTATCCACACCTTCCACATCTTTGATGAAGGGATGATAGAAGTCCTCCATCACCTGTTCGTACGATTGCTTGCCGGAGGCGATTGTATCAAGCTCTTCTTCCATCCGTGCCGTGAATGACACGTTGAAAAGATGCGGAAAATTCTGAACGAGAATCCGATTCACCGTGATTCCCAGCTCCGTCGGGAAGAGCCGCCGATCCTGTGCATCAACATACTTCCGCGCCAGAATGGTATCGACGATCAGTGCATACGTGCTTGGCCGTCCGATGCCCTGAGTCTCAAGTTCCTTCACGAGACTGCTTTCGGTAAACCGCGCCGGCGGCTTGGTGAAGTGCTGGTTGGGTATGACATTCAGCAGACTTGCACGCGCACCTTGCGTGAGGTTTGCGGGCAGCTTCGAGACTGGATCCTCATCGGTTTGTTGCTCAGTTTCGTCCGCCACATCGTCGTACACCTGCAGGAAGCCGCGGAACTTCGGGATGGAATCGGTTGCACGGAACAGGTAGTCACCGCCAGTCACATCCACAGTCACCTGCTCGAACACCGCGGGACTCATCTGCGACGCGACGAACCGGTTCCAGATCAGCTCGTACAGATTGTACAGCTCCTCATCAAGATACTTCTTCACGAACTTCGGCGTGTACTTGGTGGACGTGGGACGGATCGCTTCGTGCGCATCCTGAGAACTCTTGCCTTTCTTGAAGAGGCGAGCCTCATGCGGGAGATACTCTTTGCCGTAGTTAGTGTAGATATACTCACGCACTTCCTTCACCGCGTCGTCACTCAGACGCGTGGAGTCGGTGCGCATATAGGTGATGAGGCCGACGCGGCCTGCTTCACCGAGGTCGACGCCCTCATAGAGCCTCTGCGCCAGCATCATCGTTCGCTTGGCGTGGTACCGCAGCCGACGGGCCGCCTCCTGCTGCATCGTGCTGGTGATGAACGGCGCCCCGGGATTGCGTTTGACGGGCTTCCGCTGGATATCGGAAATGGCGAACGACTGTTTCTGAATATCATTCACGTAGCCCTCGGCCGTCGTCGCATCCCCGATAACGGGATCAGCGCCGGCAACCTTGAAGAGCTTCGTATAGAAGGGATCGCTGTTGGTCGTCTGGAATTGACCGACAATTGACCAGTACTCTTCCACAATGAACGACTTGATGGCCTCCTCACGCTCACAGATCATGCGAAGCGCGACAGACTGCACCCTGCCCGCCGAGAGACCATAGAACACCGTCTTCCAGATGAACGGTGATACCTTGTATCCCACCAGCCGATCCATCGCGCGGCGCGCTTGCTGCGAGTTCACAAGATTCTCATTGATCTTACCCGGATGCTGCATCGCTTCGTTGATTCCCCGGTCGGTGATCTCGTGAAAAAGGACGCGGTAGATGTTCGGGTTCTTCTCACCAACCTCATTGGCGATGTGCCAGCCAATCGCCTCCCCTTCACGGTCAGGGTCAGTTGCAATGTAGATAGCGCGGGCCTTGGCTGCATGCTCGCGCAGCCGCGCAATCACTTCATCCTTCCCCTTGATGGTCTCATACTCGCAGACGAAGCCATTCTCCACATCAATCCCGATCTTGCTCTTCGGCAAGTTCTTGATATGCCCGACCGACGCCTCAACTACGAAGTCGGCACCAAGGTACTTGTTGATCGTCTTTGCTTTCGCAGGCGACTCAACAATAATCAGAGCTTTGCCATCCACATTGATGGGCGCAGGAGTTCTTTTCTTCCGTGTCTTGATATGCTTCACCTCTTCCGCAGAAGCAGCCCCATCGTCGGGAATTGTCATCTTTTTCTTCGCCATCAATGAATCGTGTCTCGATTGTTTGACCCGGATCGGTTCATGTCCGACGCGTTCCCGCCCTTTGCCGTAAGCACGGACGCGACAATCTCCTGCAGTTCTTCAGGAGTGATTTTCTCAAACCCGCTCATGATTGCCCGCTCGATGACGATCTCCAGATCCTTGTCATCGAGAAGACTGAGCTCTCGGAGCTGAATCAGGTAACCTTGCGCCTCGGTGGAGAGCACCTGCTTCTCCACGTCATGCAGCACCCGCCGCGAACCCTCAGACGGAGTCCCCGTGCGGCCGATGGTGACTTCATTCAGCTTCATGTTGTCATAGAGCCAACTGAATGCCGCACTAATCTCTGATTGGGTGTATCCTTTGTTCTTCAGATCGCCAACATCGATGTCAGCCAGGCCTTTGTTCGCCTGCATCTCGGACATAATGTAGATCAGTATTTCAACTATGCGTTCTTTCATTGCCACTCTTCTTCGTCGTTATGAAAACCAGAACCGTATCTGCCGGTCTTCTTCTTTCTTCATCAATCGTGCCTTTCGCACAACGGTATCGTCGTAGCCAACAAGGTGAAGCGAGCCATGAATGACCAGCCGGGCAACTTCATTCGCAAAGCTGACACCATACTCTTCTGCCTGTTGGCGAGCCCAGTCGAGATTAACGTACACCTCGCCTTCAAGATTCCTCCCACGCTCCAGCGGAAAGCTTATCACGTCAGTCACGTAATCATGGTTGAGGTACATCCGGTTGATCTTCCTTGCGTATCTCGAATCAACAAACACGACCGTCACTCTCGCGCTCCCCATGCCTGCCGAACGCAACACTCGCTTCACATACACCGATACCTTTTGTCTGGCTATCCGATACTTCCGATGGGCATTGAAGACCTCAATGCGTAGCATCAGCGCAGGCTTGCCTTCTTCCTAAGGGCCGGCTTTGCTGTGTTCGGAGCTTTGGGTTCCTCAAGGATCGAGTCTGTAAGAGAAAGCGCTATCCCGGAAAGCATCACTTCGGGGCCAAGCTGCGTGAAGTCCCCCGACAGCAACGAGCGATCCACGTTCGCGTAGAGTGAACATCCTCCCTGCTTCTCAATGATCAACCCACAGAGACTGCCACCTTGTTCCCCGACGAACGTTACCTCCCCCAGCATGTCGCTCACCACATATCCCGAACAGAAATGCAACTGCAAGTGCGCAGTCTCGGTGTACACCGAGATCAGGTTTCCGCGCCGCGAGCCGATGCGAATATTGGCGTAGAGTTCGAGCGCAAGCTTGTGCTTTCCGTCCTTGCCGCCAACCTCGAAGCGATGCATCGCCCCACCCACACGAGGAACAACACCAAGCAGCTTCCCAATCTTTCTTATGTCTGATGGCTTGAAGACAAACGACATACATCCTCGGCGTATACGATCATATCAGATGTACCTGAGTCTTTGTGGTTTCATGTAGTAGGCTGCGAGAATATAGCCAGCCTGTTTCTGATTGTCAAGTGTTACCACTCTATCTCCATACCTTCAGCGGCGGCATGGCACTCAAACTTGTAGCTCCGTGTCTTGATCTCCCGTCTGCACTTGGCAAGGATATCATCCACGGTCGCGTCGTCATGCGTCTGGTGGTGGTGGAAAAGGATAAGCTTCTTCACGCCTGCTTCGTGTGCGATCTTGAGACAGAACAGATAGTGCGAATGTCCCCACCCCACATGGTTTACATACTCTTCTGGAGTATACGTTGCATCGTGGATAAAGATGTCCGCACCTTTGACGAAGTCGATAATATGTTGATTCGGGTCAGCTTTGCTCTTAGAATACTTCCGCACGATCGTCGAATCAACATTCTTCACCGATGTCGCCACCTCACGGTCAAACGGCTCATTGTCGCTGATGTAAACAAGAGAACGGCCGGCAGCATCGAGCCGATAGCCCAGCGCAAGCAAAGGGTGGTTGACGAAGCAGGATGTCAGCACCGCATCAAACACCTTTGCGGATTCCTCCCGCATCGGCATGAACTTGATGTTCGCCTTCAACTTATGAAGCTGGATCGGGAAGTACGCCTTGTCCATCAGGTGCGCCATCATCTGACGAAGCGTGACGTGCCGTGACTGCGGGCCGACAATCGTGAACTCGTTGCCTGAAATGAAGGCGGGCTTGAAGAACGGAAAGCCCTGAATGTGGTCCCAGTGGGGATGGCTGATGACGAGGTACGCACGAACGGATTCACCTGAAGCGATGAGCTTGTCACCCAGCGCGCGTATGCCAGTCCCTGCATCGAAGATGACAAGGTTGTTGTTGCTAAGCCGGACTTCGACGCACGGTGTGTTGCCACCGTACCGGACGGTGTCTTTGCCCGGTGCCGGAATTGACCCGCGTGTTCCCCAGAACTTAAGCCTCATGCACGTTGCTTCTGCTTGTTCATTATCCTGAAGTGCTCGGCGTACTCCACGTAGTTCCGTGCCGACTCAAGAATCCCACTCTTCTCCTCCTCCGTCAGTGGCCGCACGACTTTTGCAGGGACGCCAGCCGCGAGCATGCCATCCGGCACTTCAAACCCCTCGCGCACAACCGCCCCGGCTGCAACCAGCGCCTGCCTGCCCACACGGGCACGATCAAGAACCACGGCGCCCATCCCGATCAGGCTCCCATCCTCAACCCGGCAGCCATGCACAATGGCACGATGCCCAACTGTCACATCATGCCCGACGTACACCGGAAGCTCGTGCGTAACGTGCAGGATGCAGCCGTCCTGGATGTTCGTACGCTCACCGACGTAGATGCCATTGATGTCGCCTCGCAGAACACAATTGAACCAGATGCTCACATCTCGGGCAATCTCAACTTGTCCAATAACATGGGCTCCATCAGCAATGAATGCTGATTCGTGGATGTGGGGATGCCTGATGATATTCAAGCTCCTACTCCTTGGCCCTGGGGGGATTCCAGCCCGCCCGTTTCCATGAAATCAGCTCAAGCGTCACGCTTCCTATAATCACTTTCATCCTGGCAACAATAGGGATGCGTGCCTCATCGTTGCTGAACCACCCCTCAAAATCGCCGGTCAATCCATAGATACCCACAAACTCAGCCGTCCCGTCAAAGCCAACAACGTCCACGGGATAATCGACAGCATCAAGGTCAACGCTTTTCCGTTCCTGTCGAGAGAAGTCGATATAGGTGTTGACTTTCTTCTCAGTGACGAGGCATGGGATATTCATGCGCTTGCCGGAGAACAACTGGTCACGTGCATAGAAGAAGAGCGACAGGCCATCCTGAAGGTGTCGGTCAATTGCTATTGTGTCACGTTGCTCAACCAGTGTGTCCTGGCGTCCCTTTTCTATCAACACTCTCTTGTTATCGTATTCGAACTTGTAACGTGCGAAGTTCCATGACTTGCCCTCCCTACCCTTTCCAACGAATACATGTGAGTACATCGCAGAGTCGATGTCGCTTTCATAAATTGCCGCAAGATCAACAAACGGGATACCTTTGTAAGAATTAATGCTGGCGATGGCGTGAAACGCTGTGTAGTCGGGGGTCTGGACTTTCTTCTGCACGCGGATCTTCACCTGACCGAGGTCGATGAATGTGTATCGCACGTTGTACACGAGTTCTTCTTCCTCAACAAGAACGCGGGAAGGAGGCACAGAAGCGTCCTGAGCAGATGAGCGAACAACAGTAAGAGCGCCTAGAAGAAGAACACACCAGCTCACGATGCGGGTGCAGTAGCGACTGGGGGAATATGGCACCATCTTGCGAGCGCTACTTGAGGCTCGAGAGGTTCTTTGCAATCTTCTCCGCCTCGGGGAAAAGCGTCAACGCTTTCTGGAACTGGTTGTCGACCGCAAGCATGACACGTGCATATCCTTCATTCCCAAACAGGCTGCGACCGATGTACGCCTTGGTGAATGCCTTGATGTATTTGAGATCTTTTTCGTACAGGTCTTTCTTGAGTTCAATCCCTTTGGACTTCGCAATCTCCAACAGCTCATCGAGCATCGTCTGTGTTATTTCAAACCCGGCAGCATACTTCGCTGCGTCCTTGCCATACTTGGATCGCAGGTCGGCCCCGTGATGGTCCAGGTACTTGTCGGCATACTGGAGAAAGATGTTCTTGCTCCGAAGCTGCACAGAGTACTCCGTAAGCCTGTCTGCCTTGACGATATAGTCCGGCGTGATGCCACCACCGCCATAGACCTTGCGACCCGATACAGTCTTGAAGGTCGGACGAGTGGAATCTTTCTCCGCATCATGTGTCATGTTCTCGCCCTCGGTCTCTTCACGTTCAAGGGCCTCTCGCTGGTACCTTGCCTTGTCATCGCCGTAAGGACGCTGAATGATTCGGCCGCTCGGCGTGAAGTAGCGGGCAATGGTAATGCGGAAGGCAGAGCCGTCCTTCAGATCATACTGACGCTGCACGAGGCCTTTGCCAAAAGTCGTCTCACCAACGATGAGTCCCCTGTCCCAATCCTGCACCGCCCCGGAGACGATCTCACTTGCCGACGCAGAGCCGTTGTTTACGAGAACGACCAGAGAGACATCTTCAAACTTCCCATTACCGGATGAAACATACTCTTCGTCGAATTCAGTCCGGCGCCCTTTGGTATACACAATCTTCTTTCCCTTCGGCATGACCTCGTCAGCCATCCGGAACGCTTGTTCGAGGTAGCCTCCAGGATTGCCGCGGAGATCGAGCAGAAGGCGCTTCATCCCAGCGCTCCTCAATCTGCTCGCGGCGGCTACGAACTCTTCGTGCGTCTTGGCCGCAAAGCGGGTCACGTGAATGTATCCGGTCTGGTCATCAATCATGAAGCCCGAATCGACAGTGTAGAGAGGAATCTTGTCACGAGTGATCTCAAAATCGAGCAGACCCTTGATACCTGCACGCGTGATAGATACCTTGACTTTTGTCCCCTTCGGTCCACGGAGCTTCGTCTGAACTCCCTGCTGCGTAATCCCAACACAACTCGTGTCGTTGATCTTGAGGATCTTGTCCCCCGCCTGAATACCGAGCGCCTCGCTCGGTCCACCGACAATGGGCGTAACAACAAGCAACGTGTCATTCAATACCTGGTATTCGATGCCGATGCCTTCAAAGCTGCCCTGGAACTCCTCATTCACCCTGGGAAGATGAGAGGCCGGTATATATATAGAGTGAGGATCGAGCTGGGTGAGCACACCATTGACCGCGGCCTCGGTAAGCTTCTGCGTGTCAACATCATCAACGTAGTACTTCTCGGTAATGCTCAGGACATCCTTGAACTTGTTGATCTGTTCATAGATGTTGTCGCCCGAGATAACATTGTTGAGCATCGCCCCCGCAAACACGCTGACGATGACCAGTACTCCAACCGTCGTTGCCGAAAACCTCTTCCTCATTGTAGCTCCCTTCTGGGCTTTTTTGATTTCAGTTCAAATCGAGTATATCCAAAAACAGAGTGAAAGTCAAACTTACTCAGTATGGCCCGTTTTCAGCACAACAGTTTCTCGTGGAGAAATCTCACCTCACCGGCTTCCACTCACTCAATATCGAGCGGCGGAGGAAGAACACGGCAAGGAAGTTCATGAACCACGAGGCAGTGACGTAGAGGTATCCGTACTTGCGATACCGTCGGGGTGACTCGTACACGACGACATCTTTCAGGAACATGATGCGGCCATGCGATTCCAATCGTCGGAAGAGATCGTAGTCTTCACCAGCGGCAATGCCTGTAGCGTAACCACCCACCTTCTCAAACATCTCACGTCGCATCACATGGCACTCGCCCCTGCCCATGCCCATCCCAATCACGTTCATGAGTGCAAAGAGCCAGTTGTAAAAGCCGTGGTAGAGTTTGTCGGAGAGGCGCCGTTCCTCCGGATACACCTCCACGCCGCACGTAAGAGCAACGTACTTGCCGGTGCTCAGCTCTTCCATCATCCGCTTGAAAAACCTCTCCGGATCGCCGATGAGCGTGTCTGCGTTGAAGAAGATGAGGATGTCACCACAAGCACTCTTCGCTCCCAGGTTGCGGCCCAGCGAGATGGTCTGCTTGATACCTTCGGCGTTCTCAACGACGGTGTGCGCGCACTTGCGTGCGATCTCCAGCGTCGCGTCTGTGCTTCCGCCGTCGCTTACGACGATCTCGATGTTGTATTTCTGCATGAGCGCAGGGTTGAACTGCTCCAGGATACGACCGAGGAGTTTCTCCTCGTTCAATGTGGGGATGATAACGCTGATCATTGGAAGAGGATTGCGGACGTGTCGAGATGATCAAACAGACACTACAGGAAGTGATTTCCTCACCTGCTCGAAGTCAGCATCCAACGTTACGACTGTGAGATTGTACTCGGATGCAACACAACATTGGTAGCTGTCATCAAAGTCGAGGTTGTGCTGCCGATGCCACTTCTGGACTTCCGAGTAGAGTGCCTGTGAGAGGGTTACCACACGAAGATGCGGCAGGACATCAAGAACAAACCGATGAAACACATCCTCCTTCCCTTCTCTGAAGAGAAGTACCCCGATGGAATTGAGAGAAAAGTCCGAAATTACTGACTCGTCGCCGCGTTCTCTGAGAAATGCTTTGCAGCGTTGCGCGTTGGTTTGCCCAAGAAGGATCTCCAGGAACAAATTGGTGTCGAGGAGGTACTTCATCTAAGCTCGGTGATCTAGTGCTGGAGCTGGACTG
>CAYHRX010000008.1:0-21966 GCA_964359075.1 uncultured Chitinophagales bacterium | reverse complement strand
CTGATGCCGATGAGCTTTTGCTCCGTGAAGAGGATGTCCCGCTCGCAGTCGAAGCGGGTAAAGACTCCCCAGATGTAGTTCTCTTTGTCCCGTATGTCAACATCTTCACTGACCGCCGCGATGATTTTGATGCCGGGCAGCTCCGTGTGGCGAACAAGTTTCTCCACCAGAGGCATTCCGTGTCCATTCACTTTCATGAGCAGCAGCGTATCGTGCACAAGATTGATGTCGAGAATGCGGGGATCAAGAGATTTGAGATGTGGGATTTGGGATGCGCGTCGTTCCCGCGCTTCGCTGCTTACACCACTCACATCTCCCATCCCATATCTCACATCCGGCTTTCTCGTTGCATCAACAATCATCTTGCTGCCGAGGTTCATTTTGAAGCTGGTGAAGTCGAGCGTGTCAAGCGGAACCCGTGGGATCATCACAAAGTCATAGTGCGGATCAAAGTGGTCTCGCACGTTCTTCATCACCTCATCGAAGTTGCGGACGTTGACTCCTTCGGAGACAAGGATGATGCACTTCGTGAGCGAGAGCTGCGACATGCCCATGAGTCCGAGCGCCGTCTTCATGGACTCCTTCGCATAACGCTGATCAACAGCGACCACAAGCAGGTTATGGAACCCCGCTTCGTAATACGCCCACATGTCGGTGATCTCGTGGTGGATGAGTCGCACAAGAGGACCGAGAATCATCTGCGTCGCGTCGCCCAGCCACTTGTCCTCCATCGGTGGAATGCCGACGACCGTTGCCGGATAGACCGGGTTCTTCCGATGCGTGATTGTTTTGATGTGAAAGACGGGAAACTCCGCCGCGTGGGAGTAATGTCCGAAGTGATCCCCGAAGGGTCCTTCCATTCTCCTCTCCTTCAACGGCACGTAGCCCTCAAGGATGAACTCGGCGTTTGCCGGAACATCAATCGGTATTGACTTGCCTCGCACAAACTGCGTCCGCTTGCCGCGCAGGAACCCAGCAAACATCGCCTCGTCTATGTTCTCGGGCAACGCAGCGATGGTTGCCAACAGCAGGGCGGGGTCGGTGCCAAGCGCGACGGCGAGAGGAAATTCCTTGCCAAGTTTCTCCGCCTGATAATAATGGAAGCCTCCCCCCTTCTGTATCTGCCAGTGCATGCCGGTCGTCTGCCTGTCGAACACGTGCATGCGATACATCCCCATGTTCCGTTTGCCGCTGCGGGGATCGTAGGTGATCACCTGCGGCAGAGTGAAGAACCGTCCGCCATCTTCCGGCCAGCAGGTGAGGATGGGGAGATCATCGAGGTTGGGCTGTTCCACAACTTCCTGAGAGAGCGCACGGCTCACTCGTCGTGGCGGTGCATGAAGAAAGCGACTGGTAAGCGATTTGTGTTTGATGAACGTGGACGGTTTTGGCGGAAGGATGTCACCGAGAAACTTGATCAGTTCCTCGCCCAGTTCCTGTGGATGCTTCTGCAGTGCAAGCTCGCACCGCCGGTCACTCGCCAGCGTGTTGATAACAAGCGGGTACTTCGAGTCTTTGACTTTTTCAAACAGCAGCGCGGGCTTCTTCTCCTTGATCGCACGAGTGGCAATCTCAGTGATCTCAAGGTACGGATCAACTTCGACCCTGACGCAGTGGAGTTCACCGGTGGATTCGAGGTAACGGGCGAAGTCGCCAAGGGTGGAGAAGCGCATGGGTAAGATTACGGATGGCGGATTACAGATGGGAGGGGTTCATGCGGCATAGGTTGAGCCGTCCTCTTTCAGGTATCGTGGGAGTTCGTGGCCTTCACTCACCGCCTGAATGAACCGGAAGAGCTTGCCGCAGAGCTGTTCGTATTCGGCCCGGAGTTGCTGATACAGGTTCTCATCAGTCAGGGATTTCGTCTCATGCAGTAACTCAAGGTGCTCAATGGTCTCCTCAGCCGACGCGTATGCCCGGTTGAGATAGAGTAGGAACTCGTTCTTGTGCTTCCGCAGACAATACCCTTCGACGATCTGAGCAGATACAGATTTGGATGCTCTCCGAATCTGGCTCCCCTGTTCGTACATTTCATGCTTCGGCAAATGCATGCTCATCTTATGCGCTTCCACCGCAAGTCGATGCGCCATCTGATATACTTCCAACTTTTTGTAGCCTTCATCAGTCACGTGACGCGACCCGTAATCTGTAATCCGTCATCGTTTCACTCGAATTCCTCCGCCCGCCACCCCTTTCCGGAGCCCAGTCCCAGTTGCCCCAGAACCTTGTTCGTGAATGCCCCCACATACTCATCCACCGTCTTCGGCACGAAGTACATCGGCGGCGAGATGGGCATGATTATGGCCCCGTAGCTTGAGAGCTTTGCACATTGTTCGAGCGAGAGCGTGGACATGGGAGTTTCACGGACGCAGATGATGAGCTTGTAACGCTCCTTCAAACAGACTTGCGCTGTCCGGGTGATGAGTGTATCGCCAAGTCCGGAAACAATCTTGCCTATTGTCGACGTTGAGGCGGGAAGGACCACGAAGGCGTCGAAGTGATTCGAGCCGGAGGCCATCGGCGCAGTGAGGTCGTCATCAGAGAATGTCTTCTTCACAAAAAGCTTTAGGTCCTTCTCGCTTATGTTAAGCTCGTCGTGTAGCAACACTTTTCCCCACGAGCTGACAATGAGGAACTTTTCGGCCGTGCATTTCTTGAGAAAATCCAGAGCGTAGACTGCGCCCGAGGAACCGGTTATGCCGAGGATGATTTTCATTCAAACAGGTCTCCACCGAGGTCTTGCAGGATTTCAATAATACGTGGTCGTATCTCGGGCAACCTCCGTTTGATCACATTCCAAACGATTTCATGGTCAATCCCAAAGTAGGAGTGGACAATCCGATCCCTCATGCCGGCCATTTCCTTCCAAGGGATATCCGGGTACTTCTGACGCACAGACCGGGGAACATTCTTCGTTGCTTCACCTATGATCTGTATTTTCCATACCACCGCGTTGTTCGTCTTCTCGTCTTTGACGAACTCTTCATAGCTCATGGTTCCAAGGAATACTTCTACCGAACGGATCGCATCGGCGATATCCTTCACAAACAGACGATGGTCTCGTTTCATACGTAGACGGTCTCGTTCAAGATTCCCTCTCTTAGTTCCTTTCGGAGCACGGGCTTGCGCACGAGGTCTACTTTTCTCTTGAGAACTCGTTCAAGCTCATCGGCAAGGCTGACAAATGCCAGGAGATCTGGTGTTTCGAGGAAGTCCACGACAATATCCACGTCGCTCGTTTTCCGCTGCTGGCCTCGGACGTATGAGCCAAAAACACCCAACTCCTTGATTTTGTACTGTTGCTGAAGCAGCTTCTTGTGTCGCCTGAGCGTCGAGAGAATTCGCTTGCACTCGTGCGAGCCGTTTGCATTTCTGCTCCGAAGAGATTTCGGTCTCTTTGCGAGCTTTGCTTTCATAGCCAGACTCCTATAAGCACCATTGCAAACACGCAGAACCCCGCAACCGCGTTGATCTTGAAGAACGCCAATTCCACATCCTCAGCCTTCTTCTGCTCGAGGTAAAGAAGATAGCCGGTGAGCAGCAGGAGTGGCAGTGCGAGCAATGAGAACACAGAGTAAAAGAACAGGCCGACCAGAAGTCCAAACGCTGCGAGATGCAGATAGCCTGAGTACTTCAACGCCCTCTCCCTGCCGAAACGTGCAGGGAATGAATAGAGCGATTCCTTTTTGTCGAACTCCTCATCGAGCGTCGCATAGATGATGTCGAAGCCTGCGACCCAGAAGAGCGTGAAGAGCGAGAGGAGCACTGGTGGTACGAGGTTCTCAAACGACGGCGACACGGCAAACCATCCGCCCAGCGGACCCATGGCAAGTCCCATCCCGACGCCAAAGTGCGCGAGCGGAGTGTAGCGCTTCATCGTTGGATAGATGATGAAGACGGCAAGCGGAATCGGTGACATGGAGAAGCAGAAGTCGGAGATGAAGTACGCTGATCCGAAGTAGAGTGCCAAACCTGATACCATCACCCACGACGCTTCCCAAAGCGTCATACGACCGCTGGGTAGATCGCGCGCAGCGGTACGCGGATTGCGGGCATCAATGTGACGGTCAATGATGCGGTTAAGCGCGAAGGCGACGGTTCGCGCTCCCGTGGCAGCCGTGAGGACCAGGATCAGGACACGCAATGGAGGGAGCGAGTCCTGGGAAGCGAGAAGGACGCCACTGTAGATGAGTGGAAGAGAGAAGAGAGTGTGCTCGATTTTAACAAACGAGAAGAACCTGCGCATGGGTCACTCGGATGTGGGATGTGAGATGTGGAACGAGGGGAGGTCCGGTTCGTAACTCGCTGGCTCTTCCTTGACGAACGGCGGTCTTTCATGGCGCTCCATAACTCCTTGTAGGAATCGGAAAATCATCTTGCAGAGAGTGTCATACTGGCCACGAAGATTTCGGTACAACTCCTCGTCCTTCAGCGAGGTAGTTTCAAAGAGTAGGTCGAGATGCTCAACTGTCTCATGAGCTGATGCATACGCTCGATTGAGGTATTGAACAAACTCGTTCTTGTTTTTGCGTAGGCAATAGCCTTCAACTATTTGCGCAGGCACTGACTTCGCAGAGCGTCGTATCTGGCTGGCCTCCTCATAAGTCTCGATCTTCGGAAGCGACAGGGTCATCCTGTGGACCTCAACTGCTAGCCTATGAGACAGTTGATAAACCTCAAGCCTCCTGTATCCCATTTCATCCATATGTCATTTCTCACATCTCACATCTGACATCTCATATCTCATATCCCATATCCCATATCTCAGACACCTTCCCCAGCCTCACTCCCACTCTATCGTCGCCGGCGGTTTGGAACTGATATCGTACACCACCCGATTGATGCCTCTGACCTCGTTGGTGATTCTCGATGAGATTCTCGCCATCGCCTCATGCGGCATGCGAAACCAGTCGGCGGTCATGCCGTCGACACTTGTCACAGCCCGGATCGCAACGGTGTATTCGTACGTGCGTTCGTCTCCCATAACTCCCACGGATCTCACCGGCAAAAGAACAACAAATCCCTGCCAGATTTCTCGATACAGTCCTGCCTTCTTCACTTCATCAATGAAGATCGCGTCTGCTTCTCTCAGGAGGTTAAGTCGCTCTTTGGTGATCTCACCAAGCACCCGTACGGCAAGTCCGGGGCCAGGGAAAGGGTGTCGCCAGATCAAATCATCGGACAATCCGAGCTCATGACCGACCGCTCTCACTTCATCTTTGAACAGCTCTCTGAACGGCTCGATCAGCTTCAGGTTCATCTTCTCCGGAAGTCCGCCGACGTTGTGGTGCGTCTTGATCGTAACCGACGGGCCTTTGAACGAGGTGGACTCGATGACATCAGGATAGAGCGTACCCTGACACAGGAAGTCCGCCTGCCCAATCTTCTTCGCCTCTTCTTCAAAGATGTCAATGAAGAGCTTGCCGATGATCTTCCGCTTCTTCTCTGGGTCAGCGACGCCGGAAAGCACCGCGAGAAATCTGTCGGTTGCATCAACGTAGTCGAGTTGGATGTGGAAGTTGTCACGGAACGTCTTCACCACACTCTCGGATTCGCGCTTGCGCATCAGCCCGTTGTTGATGTGGATGCAGTACAGTTGATCACAGATTGCCTTGTGCAGCAACACAGCAGCCACCGATGAATCTACTCCACCGCTCAGTGCACAGATGACTTTGCCTGTGCCGACTCTCGCTTTGATCTCTGCAATCGAGTTTTGGATGAACGACGCGGAGCTCCAGCCGCCTTTGCACTCACAGATCTTGTAGAGGAAGTTGTGAAGGATGTCCTTCCCTTTCGGCGTGTGAACGACTTCGGGATGGAATTGAACGCCGTATATCTTCTTCGCCCGATTCCTGATTGCGCAGATCGGAGCGTTGCTCGTGTGCCCAATCGGCTCGAAACCGGGCGGCATCTTCGTCAGGTAGTCGCCGTGGCTCATCCACACCGTTGTGCGTGTCACCCCATTGGTACCAATGCCTGCGAAGAGATCAGACTGATCGTCAATCATCAACTCGGCGTGTCCATATTCTCGTCGAGCAGCCTTGTCCACTTCCCCGCCGAGCTGGTATGCCATCAGTTGCAGGCCGTAACAAATCCCGAGGACAGGAACTGCAAGTTCAAAAATCTCCGGTGAGGAGAGCGGTGCTTCTTGCTGATACGCACTGTATGGACTTCCAGAAAAAATAATCCCCTTCGGGTTCAGCGCCTTGATCTTTTCGATGGATATATTGAAAGGGTGAAGCTCGGAATACACACCACCTTCACGCACACGGCGGGCAATCAGCTGAGAGTACTGGGAGCCATAATCGAGGATGAGAACGAGCTCTGGATGAGTCATGCAATGGGCTGGGGATGAATGAACTGAACCAAATATAGGGAATTCCCGAGTTTAGTCCAAGGGAGGTTCCATGGTTGACACTCCCGTGATTTTTCGCGAAGATAGTCCACAGCTCCATCGAACTTCTCACACCTGCTCATTGAAGGATTGCCTGCTCGCATGAACCGTACAGAGCTTCGGACATTGGTCCCCATTGTCCTGGCAGGAGTTCTTCACCTTCTCCAGCCACTCCAGGACATATGCATTGCTCAGAAGCTTCTCTTGAAGGACTACACAACACAAGAGGGCCTTCCGGACAGCCGTGTTGCCCCCATTATGCAGGACCGAGAGGGCTACATGTGGTTTGGAACCCAGGCAGGCCTTACAAGGTACGACGGAAGCGAGTTCGTCAATGTTACACAGGCAAAGGACATCCCCGGCATTTTCGGTCGAGACATTATTGAAGACCATGCGGGGGCAATCTGGTTTGCCTATACGGGGATTGAACATGGTGGACTCCTACGTCTCTGGAACGGCAAGATTACTGAATACTCACGCGCTGACGGGCTTTCAGGGGACCAAGCTGGCTGCGTTGTTGAAGATGCAAACCACGACATATGGATCGGCACCAGCCGTGGACTAGACCGGATCCATTTCACGGACTCTGCCCGGGCGTCCTTTACGGTCAAGTCGCATCTCCCACACCACGCCTCTGCTTTGTTTGTGGACCGTAGCGGCAAGCTATGGATTGGCACATCCGGAGTCTTTTCATATTCCAACGGTGAGTTCAAAGACGAACTGATGGCTCACAACATACACGTGTCCATCAATGTCCGTCCTTATGCCATGTACGAATCGTCTGATGGTGATCTCTGGGTTGGCGCGTATGAAGGCGTTCTCAAGTTATCGAATGGAAGCGCAACGTTCTTCACTACAAAAGAAGGACTGCCGGAACGGGGCGTCTGGTCATTCTGCGAAGACAAGGTTGGGAATTTCTGGGTAGGGACTGCTGATGGATTGTACCGATTGAGGCAAGACAATAACAGCTATGCATTCGTCAAAGAACAATCGTTTGGCGATGCGATTGTGTATGACATCTGTCTCGACCGCGAGGGGAACATATGGTTCGCCAGCGCACCCGGGATCCGAAAACTAGTGGCGAGCGACTTTGTGCTCGACTTCCCCGGCAGAGAGTTGCTCGCCACTGCGGGCTTTGGTCCGATCCTGCAAGACCACGATGGAGGAATATATTTCGGCTCGCGTAACACCGGTCTCTATTACCTGAACGGGTCAACGCTTCGTTCCGGATTGCAGGTGGCCCCGTCTTCGTCACTCACATTTACAGCTATGTTCAACCAGTCACCCGCGAGAATCTGGTTTGGCTTGAAGTACGGTGGTGGATTTGTCAAAGAAGGTTCATACGTTCGAAATTATGATGTTCCCGATGGACTACCTTCTGCTCACGTGAATGCGTTCGCATCAATAAGCGATGCGCGCATGTTGCTCGGAACTGCCAATGGTCTGGCATATGTTGACTCACAAGGGGCTGTACATCGGCTCTCTCATCCAGACATTGATGGCCTTACTCTCTTTGACTTGAAACTGGCACCCCGAGGCCAGGGAGAACCTGGTGGTGCCAACAACATTTGGATGGCAACCATGAGAGGCATCCGGCTTGTCCGAATGCACGATGACTCGATCGTTAGTGTGGGCGCTTTCCCCGACCAGCCGGCACTTATTGGGACAATCGTGTATGAGATTCTCATCGATAAGGACCGCAGTACTTGGTTTGGCACTGACGGGAAAGGCTTGATCCGGTATGATGGCTCCTCGTTCAAGTCGTTTACTCGCGAAGAAGGACTTGCCAGCAACAGAGTGTATGCTCTCGCTCAAGATTCAGTTGGCTCCATTTGGGTCGGCACGTCATCGGGTCTGAGTCAGTTCGATGGCGAGAGCTTCAGGAACTTCACACACGACCAGGGCTTCAGTGAAATAGGACTGCATGGCCTGATGGTTGACCGGGCTGGTTTCCTTTGGGTGAGCAGTTTCCCGGGAATCACAAAGCTCAAGCCAGACCGATTCTACAAAAGCAACCTTCCTCCGCCGGTCTACCTTACTGAGACGAAGGTTGACACCATCCCCTTCACGGGGGCTGCCAGGTTCGAGGTTTCACCAGACCACGGCGTGGTCATATTCCGTTATGCGGGACTCAGCTTCAGCGATGAATCGAACGTCAGATACAAGTACAAACTGGAAGGATATGATCGGGAGTGGTCCGCTCTTGTCAAGACCAGGGAAGTGCGTTACACTCACCTGCCCGCCGGAGACTACGTCTTCCAGGTGCTGGCCCGCAGCCGCGACGGCGTGTGGAGTGCGAAGCCTGCGAGCGTATCCTTCACTGTTCTCCCTCCCCTGTGGGCACGCTGGTGGTTCATCGCTCTCAGCACTCTTGCCATCAGTTTTGCTGCATACAGTCTTTACCGTTACAGGCTGAACAAACTGCTCGAGCTTGAACGCACGCGCAGCCGCATCGCCATGGATCTTCATGACGACATTGGCTCAAGCCTCACACGCATTTCTGTGCTCAGTGAGGTAGCACAACATCAGGATCGTTCGAACCCCGCCGCCGTACCGGAGACCCTTGGAAAGATCGGTGATACGGCACGCGAGCTCATCGACTCGCTGAGCGACATTGTCTGGTCGGTGGACCCGAAGCACGACAACCTCCAGAATGTCATCCACCATATCGTACAGTTTGGGCAGGAAACATGTGAAGGTCGCGGCATCGAGTTTGAAACCGACCTTGTGGGAGATTTCACCGCTACAAAGCTCTCCCTTGAGCAGCGGCGGGACATCTTCCTCATCTTCAAAGAAGCCATCACGAATATCGTGAGGCACTCCAAGGCCAGCCGGACAGTTTTCCGCGTGTATCCCGATCGCTCCAATGCGGCACTCGAATTGACTGACAACGGAACAGGCTTCGATCAGAACGAGCTGAGGACAGGTAATGGCCTACTGAGCATGCATGAGCGTGGCAGGCGGGCAGGGGTCTCGTTTTCGCTGACAAGTGCCCCCGGCAGAGGATCACGGATAGTACTGAAAGTGAAAACAGTCTGAATATGCGGTTGTGTGGGAGGCACCGAGGAGCTATATTGACCAACCAATATGACATCTCCAATCACGGTCGCAGTCATAGAAGATGAGAAGGAAGTCCGCAACGGGCTCTCCTACATCCTTGACCACACGGAAGGCTTCAAGTGTGTCGGGGCGTTTCGGTCATACGAGGATGCTCTGGAAGAGTTGGCGACCGTGCCGGATGTCCTCCTATCTGACATTGGCCTTCCGGGAATTTCGGGGGTCGAAGGTGTGCGGTTGTTCAAACAGAAGTTCCCCACAACATCAGTTGTCATGCTCACCGTATACAGAGATGACGATAAGATATTCCAATCGCTCTACGGAGGGGCGAGTGGCTACATACTAAAGAAGGATCCTCCCTCAAGAATCCTGGAAGCGATCAGAGAAGTACGCGACGGCGGAGCGCCAATGTCCGCTGAGATTGCGATGAGGGTCCTGAACGCATTCAGGTCGCTCGCTCCTCAACGCTCGGAGGACAGTGGCTTAACCCGCCGTGAGGAGGAAATCCTGCATGAACTGGTCAAAGGCAACAGTTACAAATCCACAGCCGATCATCTCAACATCAGCATCCACACTGTGCGCTTTCACATTCGCAGCATCTATGAGAAGCTCCACGTCCACTCCAAATCGGAGGCAGTTGCCAAAGCTCTGAAGGAGCGACTGATCTGATTTCCTTCTTCCCCGCACATCAATGCGGGTTTTTTCCAGCCTTCGGGTCAACTGCTGCGAATTCCATCTCTTTGTGCGATTGTGACCTCTCTGGCCTCGGCCTATATTATTGAAGAAGTTCTCTCCCATCTTCCTGACATCGGCAACGGATCGTGCTGAATGGAACGCTGCCGCCATCGCGTTTGGAGTTATTCCTATCGGTTTAGCGGAGACCAGGTTGAATGGAATACGGGCAATGCCTCCACAGGCGTGTACTTCTGCCATATGTCGACGAACAGATTCACGACGACGAAAAAGATGTTGTTGATTCGCTAATTCGGCTGTCGATCTCTGCCGGCAGCGAACATTATTCTTCAGAGAAAGGAACCTCATACGATGGGAAGAGTTCTTCGAGTTCTTGCCGCGCTGGCCATTCTGTGCTGTGGGCCGACTCTCTTTGCACAATGGACGACCGGCTACCGGACCATCAACGTTACGTTCAACACGAGTAACCCACAGCAGCTCCTCATCAATCGTGGGCGATTGATATGGCGGGACACGGATCCAAACACGAGCACATATTTCCTGAAGTACTTCTCAGGCGCAGAGATCGTGACGCTTGATTCGGCGCTCAATGGTGTCACGGCAGCGATCGATGGGGATCACGTTGCATGGAATACATCACTCCAACAAATCAAAGTGTACAATACGCAGACATGGCAGACGGTTCCGCTGGGGAGTTCATACAATCCGAACAGCGTCCAACCCGTCAGTGTCTCGAATGGCATCGTTGTGTTTGCGCGTCGGAAGACTGGAACAGGGACCGAGATCATAAGGCGAAACATACTCGCAGCAACGGACACCTCCTTCGACTCAGGTCTCTGGAACACACAGCCAAGTGTGCATCATGGGCAGGTTGCCTGGGTTGCAAGCGCAGCTGAAAGCACGAACGCTACATCCAACATTTTTTTCTTTGACGGCACTGTTGTTAGAAATATCTCAAACACCACCGGTCGTGTGAACAGAGGACCTATTCTCAGAGATGCACACGTTGCATGGCTTGAGCGCGGAGGACCTTCGCCGAGGGTGAGATTTTTCAAAGGTGACTCTGCCGTTACTGTTGCACAGCCTTCCACTGCGTCAAGTATCATCGTCGGTTATGATGCAAGCAACGGCGTATGTGTCGCCGGGCTGGTCGATACACTCACGCACGTTTCCAGAATATCAGTGTACGTTTCAGAAAGAGATTCTCTCTTCTCACTTACCGATTCAGTGCGTCTCACAAGTGTCCGCATCGATAACGGGTTGATCGTCTGGGCAACCCGCACAGGTTCGCAAAGGACGCTCAAGACGTATAGAATCAGCACGGCGACCAGGGAGGAATACGGTGCGGCGGACAACCCGGTGATTGACGACGAGCAGACGGCATGGACGCTTGGAGACGCTGTGGAAATGCGCGTGCCGCTTACTTTCTGGCGCGTCACGAACAATTACCAGAACGGCTGGTCACAAACTCGATTCAAGAGTATCTCTCCCACAGGATTCATCTGGGGGAATTACACGAACGCGAACAATGCGCGCATGTTTTACTCCAATGGATCGTCCGTGACTCGTTTGACCGACTCTCTTGTCTACAAAGACTTTGTGATGGCGAACGATGGCTACTTTATCTGGCGGCATGATTTCACCAAGATGTACCTGTACAATGGCACTGGCACGCCACAACTGATCATTGACAGCCTCCAGTGTGAGAACATGTACGTCGCCGGCGGCTCAATAGGTTTCCATGGATTCCGAAGCAATGCGGGCAACAACATCAATCAAGCCTGGCTCTACAAGATTGCCACAAACTCACTTATCCGGATTACGAACGACGCCGTACCAACCGTTCTTAACGGCATCACGCTCACCAACGGTAACGACGCCTGTTGGTATAGAGTCGCAGGGAACACCGACATGCTCATGTATTACAATGGCACATCCACAATCCGGCTGAGCGACTCGACGGTGGATAGCAGGTTCAGCTACAGGAATGGGAGGATAGTGTGGAGCGAGCGCCGAAGCGGTGTCTATCAGATCATGATGTACAACGTTGGTTCGGGCGTGAAGACTCAGTTAACAACCGGCGCGGTACAGGTGCGCAGCCCGATCACCGATGGATCTGCGATTGTGTGGTTCGAGGATTCTCCGGGGGGCTCGTTGATGGTGTATCGCGACATTACAGCAGGCACGACGAAGAAGGTTGCTCGCATGACATTGCCGATATTCCGATGGCTCTGGCTGAGCAACGGCAAGATTGCATGGTCGGGGAATAACGAGGTGCTCGTCTTCGACGGAAGCAACATCGGTCGCATCACCAACAGCGGCGATTTCACTCCCAACACGGAGCCGTACGTTGATAACGAGACGGTGATGTGGAAGCAGGACAATCCTACGCCAACCTTCCCGAGATACGGAGACATCAACGTTGCAAAGCTCCATCCACTTGTCTCCTTCGACGCAGCGAACATTGCCGGCGTATTTCCTTTGACAGTTTCGTTCTTTAATCGAGCATGGCATGGTACGCAGTCATGGCTCTGGAATTTCGGGGATGGCAGCACCAGCACGGAACGAAATCCATCCCACACATACACCACACCGGGAGCGTACACGGTAACATTGACAGTGACCGGACCGACAGGTTCCGCAGTGGAGAAAAAGGCAAAGCTGGTGCGGGTTCGAACGTTCTTGTCTGTAGACGAAGATGGAAGGTACCCTGCCTCGCCAATGTTGTTCCAAAACTATCCAAACCCATTCAATCCAACGACGAACATCAGATTTGGGATTTCGGATTTCGGATTTGTGTCGCTCAAGATATTTGATGTGTTGGGACGGGAAGTTGCTACGCTTGTGAACGAGGAGAAACCACCAGGGAACTACTCCATCGCGTGGGATGTCCCGCAAGGCGGGATTGCAAGCGGTGTATACTTCTACAGGCTTGAGGCCATTCCCTCCAAAGGCAAAGGTGTATTCATCGGCGTCAAGAAGATGATCGTGCTCAGGTGAGGTTTTGGTGACACAAGTTCAGCTTATAGGTCGGACGGCGGATCTCACGTACCGATGCATACGCCTCTCATCTATCGTTGTGTGCACCCTCGTTGTTGGTGCCGGCGACGGGAGAGGACAAATGGAACCGCCGGGAACCACCGCAGGTTCACCTCCTGCACAACAACTCGTTCGATTCTACGGCACGCTTGGATCGTACGGCGAAGCATACTCCATCAAAGGCCAACAGTCACGAAGACCTGGCCAGACCGGCAGACTTTATTTTCGACCGACGCTGAGTATCTGGCAAATCGATCTTCCGTTTGAATTCGTCCTGTCAACCGAAGGTCGCTCAACACAACAGCCGTTCAACCAGTTTGGCGTGAATCCCACGATCGCTTGGGCAACACTGCACGCCGGCCACCACCACATCAGCTTCTCGGAGTTCACCATCAACAGCTTGCTGCAGTTCGGTGGAGGATTTGATCTCCGTCCCGGCGTGCTCAGGTTTTCGGCTACTGCGGGAAGGACTCAGCAATCGATAAACGCTGACAGCCTCCAGGGACTTTACTACGGTACGTTCAGACGCCATCTATTTGGGGTGAAGCTGGGAATCGGAAGGGAAGATGGATCACTGATTGATCTGAATGTCGTCCGCGCAAAGGATGATGTCTCATCGCTGTCGTTGCCGGGTTCCGCCAAGCCGCAAGAGAACATGGTCGTCGGTCTGGCAGGAACGCTCCGCATGTTCGAGAACATGGTAACCTTCTCATCGGAGCTTGCTGTCAGCGTCCATACTCCCAACATCCTGAATGAAGGACTTGACGTGAACCTTCCGTCGTTTGTGGCCAAGATCTTCACGCCGCGGATCGGAACGAGGATCGGCTATGCAGGAAAGGGATCGCTGCAGTTCGCTCGAGGTCCGCTGGTTTTCAACGGCCGGTACATGCGGGTCAATCCCGGCTTTACCTCGTTCGGTCTTCCCTCGTTTCAGAATGACAGAGAGGAAATAGATTTGTCGCCGGTTGTTCGCCTCCTCGAGAACCGGCTGACAGTCGGTACTACCATTGGCTTCCGACGTGATAACCTGGCGGGAAACAAGCTTGCAACCACAAAGCGCGTTCTCCAATCGTATTTCGTCAATACGACACCGATCGATCAGCTCTCGCTTGACGTACGCTATTCGAACTTCACGATGAAGAACAACTCAGCATCCGACACGAGCAGATACAACAATGTCAGCCATTCATTGAACGTCAGTCCCACGGTCAGAGTAAAGTGGATGGACCTGCAGCATGTCATCACCACCACAATTGGAGGCCAGAAATTCAACGACCGGAATCGTGTCTACGGCGGCCTGAATACCTACACGACATACTCGGGAAGTATCATGTGGGCAGTGGCATTCCCATCCTCTCTGGTCATCAGCCCTCGCGCAAGCTACACCATGAACGATCGCGCGACGACGGATACGAAGATCATGTCTCTCGGCCTTGCAGCGCAGTACAGCTTCTTCGATAGATCGCTTACCCCGTCTCTTTCGTTCACTTCAACACGGAACAACATCGGGATCGCGACCGACAAACAACTTGTCGGCACATTGAACACATCGTACCGGGTTACGATCAATGACAACATTGCCCTCAGCGCCAGGGTCTCTTCCTACACGTATGGCAAAGGAAGGGCCAGCAACTTCGTCGAGTCCATGATCAACCTTCAATACAACAGGAGCTTCTGAGGATGCGCTTCAACAAATCGTTCTCCCTCGTATTTTTCATTGTCTCATCTGTCGCGTATTCACAGAACGTGAACACCTCACTCGCTGTTCACCCTTTTCCTTCTCCATACATCAGCGACCTCGCAAGCGATCCGACGTTCATTCAAATGACAATCACCAACCCCGGTTCAACGACCCAGTCGGCGTTCTTCGACATTGTGATTTCTTCGTCCGTTCACGGACAACTTGCCTCAGGGCGAGGCCGAAACATTACGGTAATGCCCGGAACGGACGTCATCAACGGCATCGATCTCATCTCGTGGAACGACATCACCTACAATCAATCGGTGCGAAATCAAATCGCTCAATCGGGAGTGCTGCCGGAAGGCTTCTACACTATCTGTATGACGCTCAAGAGCAGCATTAACCTGCAAGCGCTTGCGCCTGAAGCATGCGCATCTTTCACCATCAGTCTTCCCGAACCACCGTCGCTGCTGTTGCCATCGGACAATGAGCTTATGCTCACGGCCTTCCCGATGTTTCAATGGACAACCGTGAACCAACCGGGTCACCAGGTTTTCTATCATCTGAAGATTGCTGAAATCGTCCAGGGTCAGACGCCATACGACGCAATCCAATCGGGCTACCCGCACTATGAGAACCCATCGCTCATAGTGACATCTCTCCTGTATCCTGTTGATGCCCTAGCATTGATGCCTGGGGGCCGGTATGCATGGCAAGTCAGAGCGGTGAATGAGCTTGGCAACCCTGTTGGACAGAATGATGGTCGGAGCGAGATCTGGACGATTCGGTACTTGAGCGGCGCGACAGCACAGTCGAGTCAGGGATTCACCATCGGCGGATTCGGCGCGAATCCAACCCGGGTAACAGATTCCTCGCGTACAAGCTACACCGGTGAAGGATGGATCAATGTTCCGTTCCTGAACGATTCCGTGTTTGTGGCGTACTCCAATCTCACACTCAATGAGAACCATGTTGTCACAAGCGGTGACATCACCGTCACAAGTCTGAAGACGATTCGGATCGGTCAGCTTCGTCTTCGGTTCGATACGTTGAAGTTTACTCCCACCAGCGGGTATGGATGGGGGCTTGCGAAGTTTTCACTCGGCGCAGACTCCATCCGGTTTCCCTTCGCCTCACTCGGCTTCGGCAGTGGCGGTGTGAGCGGCACAGTGTATTCAACGAGAAAAACGCCGATCAGTTTTGGCAACCTGGATCATTCGGTTGATTCCATTGCTATCACCCTTGTCAACAACAATCTGGAGGGAGGATATCTACGGGGGAAGATGAAGCTTCCGTTTTCTGCGCCCAATGACAGCGTATTCTTCCTTGGCCATCTTGAAAATGGAGAGCTCAGGACGCTCCGGGTTGCGCCGGGATTCTCCGTTCCATTGCCTGGCATGTACAGTAAAGCCGTTTTTGATAGCGTTCGTGTGTCTGCTGATAGCGCGTTGCTTTCAGGACGGATTAAGATGAGAGTCGGAACGGATTCGGTTCTGATATTCTTCAAGAAGCTGATGGTGAACAAACAGGGGATTACCGGGACGCTCAACTCAGTGACCAACGCTCTTGATATTCACTTCGGCGGTGTTGCTGGAAGTGTGGACTCTGTTGCTTTTTCCCTTCACAATAGTACTGTGGAATCAGGCCATGTGATGGGGCGGGTACGGCTCCCATTTCCGTCACCCAACGACTCTGTGTTCTTCAGAGGTGAATATAGAGATGGAAATATCCACGAGATGTTTATCGCTGCCGATCTGACGTTCCCGATGGGGCCGGTGCAGATGACCATCGACACTGTTCGTCTTGTTCATCCGGATACCGCAACAGTTACGGGAAGTGCTCTCCTGGTTCTCGCCAGTGAAGTCCTTGAAGGGGACAGCGTGCTATTCATCTTCCGCAACATGACGCTGACGTCCAACTCGTTCGGCGGGACGATTCTCCTGGGCAATGATGTCACGATGAACCTCCTCAATCCGAACGACTTCACTCTCAAGCTTAAGCGAAACGAGACGCGACTGACCGTGCAGAACGGCGACGTGAGTGTTGCGCTCACAGGCTCGGTGCTTCCGCCTGCCAGTGCGTTGAAAGACTCGGCTGGCAACCGCGTTGAGATTCCATTCACCAACCTCAGCGTTGACACTGATGGGAACTTCTATCTGAATGTCCGGACGCTCCCGAGGTCGCAGATCGCACGTACCGGATTTAAGGTGGATGGTGACAGCATCGTGCTCGACTTTTCCACACTTCTTTCGCCGGGAGGGCTTGGTTCCGACTGGAAGGGAGTGTACATCAAACGCGGAAGGGTGACATTGCCGGACAAATTCTCAAAGCAGAATGCCCCCGTGTCATTTGATGTGAGAGGGTTGAGTGTGGGAACGACGGGATTCAACGGAAGAATAGCGGCGTCAAATCTCTCGAATCTTGCCCAGGTCAAGTTCAGCAAGTTCGCGGGGAACATTGATTCGGTCATGATCCACTTCACCAACAATTCCATCGATGCAGGCTATATCAAGGGAATGCTGACGGCTCCTTTCATCAACGGAGATTTGAACTTCTCTGTGCTTGCCACAGACGATGGGTTGAGCGAAGCCATGGTCGGATACGAGGGCAACATCCGGGTGTTCAACCTCAGCTTCTTCACGATGAACATTACGGCGGCGAGCCTCTCGTATACACAATCGGTGAGCAAACTCAATCTCAGCGGGAGAATCCATATTGAAAAGGGAGGCACAACGCTTGAGGATATAACGTTTGAGGATTTCCAGATCGACTCCGATGGCAAGGTTGGATTGGATGGCAAGGTCTGGTTTAACCTCGCGGGCAATCAAGGGAGCGCGTTTGAGTGGTTCCCGATCCAGCTTGATAGTATCGGCTTCGGGACCGATCCACAGAATTCCAATAGGAAGTTCATCGGCATCGGGGCGCGGATTGAGGTGTCCGACAGATTTCCTTCAGGCAATACCACGCTCATCTTCTGGGTGCGAAAATCGAGCAACGTGGTCGGACATGTACTGGAGAATGTTGAAGTCAAAGACTTCGGCATTACATACCAGAGCGCGGCGTTCTCTTTCGATGGCCAACTAAGGTGGAGTCAGGATACAACAAAGAAGCAATTCGATGCGAACCTTGCCATGCAGGTCAAGAGCGGTCTTACTCTTGCCTCGAAGCTGACAATAGGACGAACACTGGGAGCCGGCGGTTTCAGGTACTGGTACGTCTATGGCAAGGCAGGTTTTGGTGCGGCACCCATCTTCTCACTACTGCCGGCAACCGGGATTCCCGTCAGCTTCTACGGCTTCGGGGGTGGCGCATTCTACCACATGCGTGCTGTGGTCGACACGGCAAGAGACAGCGTGATCTACACGCCGGATAACAGTGTTGCGCTTGGTCTCAAAGCAACGGTCATTCTTGGGACGGACGGCGGAGGGCTCGCATGGAACGGGGATCAATCGCTGGAGTTCGTCTTCTCTCAAGGCGGCAACAGCTACAATCTCACAAACATCAATCTCTATTCCCGAAACTGGTTCCTCGCGCCGTTGCCTGCGCGAACCAACCCGGTTGCCGATGTCCGCGGTAATGGAACCTTGCAGATCTCTGTGAACAACTTCAGCATCAGCGGCTACTTCAACTTCACAGCGGATTTCAAAAGCCTGGTCCAGGGAGAGGGTACGGCTCAGCTGCTGTTCAATTCGAACAATTGGTTTGTGAAGATTGGTACACGCCAGGAACCTGTGGATGTGCACATCTACCCGCTTCCGCCACTTCCGCTGAACCTTGCCGCAAAACACTATTTCCAAATTGATAAAAACGGGATCCAGATGGGAGTAGGGTTCCATATCAATCGCGAAAAGAAAGTCGGGATTTTCAAGGGGGAATTGAACGTGGACTTTACAACCGAAGCATCGCTTGCGTATCGTCCGCTTCGTATCGAGGGAAGTGGTGAGCTTGATGGAAACGTGAAAGCCAAGGTCAAGGCCCTCGGGGATTGGCATGAAATCTTTAACGCACAGCTTCTTGCCAACGTGAATTTTAAGACGCCGAACCCGACGCGGGTGTGGGGAAAAATAAAGATGCGATACTCAGTGGCAGGTGGAGCCGTCAAAGGAACATACAAAATGAACTACTCATTCCCCGAAGGAAGCAATGATGAGGGAAGTGAAAATGAGTTTGCCGGCTTCCCGCTGGTGGAAGGTCTGAACCCAATGGGAGGACAGACAGCGACTTCACTTGGAGCCGTCGAAGCATCTCTCGGCATTGCGGTGGGCGAGGAGTATTTCATTGATGAGAACGAAAGCTCCACCAGTGACGATGTCTACTGGAAGCTCGTGGTCGACTCAGTCCGCATTGCCAAAGTCACGCGGACCTTCGTTGGAAGGCGCACCCTCACTATCTATGCGAACCTTCCGAACACAATCCTGCTGTATTCGACGGACAAGTTCTCACTCACATGCAGTCCGAGCGGTTACGCGCTGCTCGAACCAAACACCACATACCGAACGAAGGTGAGAGCAAGGCTCCTGAAAAAGAGTTCTCAATCGAGCTGGCAATGGCAAACGTTCAAAGACACTACCGCGATAGCACAGTATACTACAGGCGGCTTTCCTGAATACTATTATGAGTTTGTTGAGTCAACATATCCGAAGGTGGGTGAGAAAGCGTTCCGATATGGAGGAAACAACCTTGGCCGGGTGCATGTCCGATTCAACTCTGTTCTTCCCGCCATTTCCAGTGGCCAGGTTGTGGGACAACTATTCGAACAGACGGGCAGTGCCTCTGTCCCGGGAAGTTGGGCACGTCCATCAAGTGACAACAGGTGGTGGGCGTTCACCCCAACGGGGAATTCGCTCCAGCCAAACAGGATGTACGTGCTTCGACTCGTTGACCTCTCCGTGGATTCGACACACCCTGCACGGCAGAAATACAGCATGTCATTCGAAACAGGAAGCCATGCCTCGCTGCCTGCTTTTGCTACCGTAGCGGTGAAGGCATCTGAAAAAACTCTCTATCAAGTCGGTTTGCCCCCCATCATGTTCCCAATCGTGGGCAAGTTCGTCTTCTCGCTTACCGGTCCGCAGACGATTGACTGGGACAACGTCACGAGCTTCTCTTTGCAGGGCATCGGTGGCACATTTGAGTTCTTGCCATCGAGCAGGAGGGCTTTCATACTCGGGGGCGGATCAAAGTTTGGTGGTGGAGGAGGTGGAACGTTCGGAGATTGGCGGAACTCGATCGTTGCCGATGCCCAGACGCATGGTCAACCACTCTATCTACCGGGGCTAACGGTTCCAGATCCGATTCAAGTGATTATCAATCATCGGTACGAGGGAGCTGTGACTGTATCATTCCCGCGACCATAAATGCCTGTGAGGCGCCTCATGCTTCAAAGAATTGCATTGTCTCTCCGCTGGTCTCTTCCTCTTCTCCTGGCCATCGTCATCTCTGCGACGGCCCAAGAACGCAAAGCCTTGCTTTTGGGATCATCCAAACGAGCCGTTATCCTCCGCTGGGTTGTCGATGTGAAAAAATACCCGGACGGTGGCTTTAACGTCTTCAGGCGAACAGCAGAGAGTGCTGATTGGCAACGATTAAACGCTCAGCCGATCGTCCCGATCAGAGACCGGGAGAAAGTACGAGCGCTCCTCGGCGATAGGTATGACGAAATGGAGAATCTGCTTTTTGCTCCGAAGGCAAAAGGGCTTAACCTCCGAGACGCTATCCAGCAGGAGGAAAACCGAAGTTCTCTCGCACTGTTGATGGCCGATCTGGATGCTCAAGTTGCAGAAGTTCTCGGTATGCGGTATGACGATATTTCTGCGAAGGAAGGGGAGCGTTACGCCTATCGTCTCACAAGAGTAGATGGTAGTGTTGAGACCGATGTTGCTGTGGGCGAAGGCGAAAGAAGCGATGCAGAGATAGACCCGCCAGCGGGGTTGAAGGGAACCTCAAGAGATTCACTCTTGGAACTCGCCTGGGCTCCTGAGCAACGCTTCTCCGGTTATAATGTCTATCGCAGCGAAAAGAAGTCCGGGACTTATGCAAGAGTGAATGTCTCCCCTGTTCTCGTATTGGAAACCGAGTATGAAGGCAAGGCCGTTATACCGGATGTGTTCTACCGCGACCAGTCAGTCCTTGCTGGCCGGACGTACTGGTACAGCGTCACCGGCATCAATGCATTTGCGCAGGAGAGCGAACGTTCTGAACTGATCTCAGTCGAAGTGAAACCAGAAATCATCCTACCTGTTCCCACTAGGCCCAATGTCATGGTCAGGCGGGATAGTGTTTTTCTCACATGGAGCGCTGTCAAGGGTGAAGGGATAGAGGGATACCACATCTACCGGGCCATTGACAAACCGGATTCCATGAAGAGAGTGACGAGCCGGTCGGTTCGTGGTGTACGTTTTGTCGATGAGGGATTGTCGGAGCGTACTGCGTATTTCTACGCGATCGCAGCAGTAGATGAGGATGGAAATGAAAGCGCTCTGTCTCTCGCTGCCCTTGCCGATGTCCTTGACTTCGGGGCTCCGCGGCCACCGGCAGGTATTACCATCGAGACAGATACCGGTAAGATCATGCTCCGCTGGCAGTCGAACACGGAGAAAGATATGCTCGGATACCACGTGTTCAAGGCAACGAAGGACACACTCAGGGAACACTTCTTCCAGACGACCAAGGTTCCTATTCGACAACCGGTATTCGTCGATCAGGTTCCAAGGGGGGCTGACTACACGTTCTACTATCGGCTCGTGGCGGTCGACTCAACATATCAGTTCAGTGACTTCTCACCCATCATCCGCGGAAAACTTCCGGATATCGTCTCCCCAATAGCGCCGATTTGGAAAGCTGTGAGAGTCCAGAAGGATCGAATTGAGTTATCATGGGTCAGGAATCCTGAACAAGACATCGTCGGATACAACATTCACCGGAGGGCACGCGGAGAAGTTCAGTGGTCGAAGCTGAACGATGCGTTGCTGTCATATGAAGCAACGCACTTTGGAGACACGAGTGCGGCGCAAGGAAGTCAGTACGAATATATGCTTCAAGCAATCGATGATGCGAAGAATGTCTCGAGGCAGTCCACCATCTTCGCTGCAAGTTGGTATGA
>CAYHRX010000007.1:21105-22358 GCA_964359075.1 uncultured Chitinophagales bacterium | reverse complement strand
AGCAATGGACCACTTGCTTCAGCATCTCTTCGCTCCCGTAGCTTAGCAGCAGGCGCTCCTCGGGAATGCCTATCCGCCTCGCCAGGAGATCGGAAAGTTCGCTCTTGCGTCCACGGACAAACTCACGAGAGTACAAACTTAGTTGTTCAAGATTCGCCTTCCGCAGGGCCTCGTAGCATTCGGGCGCAGGCCCGTACTGGTTTTCGTTACGATCCAGAACTATCTCGTTCATAGGTTCCTCTGTTGAATGGTAGACTAAACTTTCAACTCAGATACAAAGGCAGGAGTTCCCGTCAAGCGGTAGCGGATGTCTTGTGCAAGATCGGGGCGTTCTGTTGCGCCATGGCCTTCTGTAGTTTCCCGCTCACCCGTCCCTGCCAGATGAGTGCAACAATCAGCAGAGCGTTCCCAACCGTAATCACGGGCCAGAAGAAAACGGACACCAGCTGATTCAAGAGCCCGGCAACAATCAACAGCGAGCGGTTCGTTGTTGGCCCAAGAAGTGTCCAGAAGCGCATAAGCGTCTTGTTCATGGAACGGTAGAGTTCCGGCGGATAACTCTGTTCGGTTTCCGCCGGTCGGGATCGCTGCTGTGCGCGCAGATAACGAAGGTAGAGCAAAAGGAAGGCTCTCCTCACCGAAAGAGCTGAGTCGCCGTTGAGCTTTGTGAGCTCAACAGAGATCTTGTCTATCTCCCGGTCCACGAAGTTGCGTTCACCACGGATAGTGGCAATGAACTGCTGCTGGTACAGATCAAAAAAGAACGCGTGGACTGCTGATGTAATACCGCCGACCGATGCCAGATACCACATGCGGGCATCGCCCGTGGCGGTCGTCATGCCTATTCCACACCCAACGAAGATTGCCACGCTGATGGCCCAGTCAACCACTCCATCAACGAGTCGACCCAACGGTGTGCCGCTCCCTTGGAGGCGCGCAAGCTGACCGTCGCTGCAGTCGAGTATGTTGGCAATTGCATACCAGATCCCTCCCCATGCAAAGCCGTATGCTGTGCCCTGTGCAAAGCACCACGCAGCGCACAGGCCACTCACGAAGGATAGGAACGTCACGGCGTTTGGAGTGATCGGTGTGCGGTAGATGACCCGCACGAACACGAGCGCCAGCGGCCGATAGAGGATGAGGTCGAGAAGCTCTTCGACCTCACGCATCTTCAGCGACTTTTTGTATTCCTCTATGATATTCATCAAGGGGTACGGTTGCAAGAACAGAAAAACAGAACATTGTTTATGGCA
>CAYHRX010000007.1:20307-21095 GCA_964359075.1 uncultured Chitinophagales bacterium | reverse complement strand
CATGGTATTTTTTAGGACTTGTTTTTGAAGCTGAAAAACAGAACAGAGAAGCAAGAGGCGGCGTTTGGCTGCTGGAGTGTCAATGTCGCATGAGTGCCTCGATCGCACGAATGTCACGCGGCGCCGCTTCGCTCAGATTCTTGTAGCCCGTTGCTGTCACAAGCACATCGTCTTCAATCCGCACGCCGATGCTCATGTACGGCTCAATCTTCAGTCGGAACGCCGCGATCTCTTCGTCGGAGTACTTCAGCGTTTTCATGTTCTCGAATACCGCAGGCCGGACATAGATGCCTGGCTCGATGGTGAACACCATTCCTTCCTTCAACGGACGCGACTTCCCATCGACCTCATACTTGCCAACATCATGCACCTCCAACCCGATCCAATGAGAGTAGCCGTGAAGTGTGAACATCGATGAGTGCTTCTTCTCTTTGATGAACCCCAGGTTCACAAGTCCGTTGCCGATGATATCATTGATGGCGCTGTCGAGAGTGCTCCTGATGACACCTGGCTTCACCATGTGCATCGCGGCGTTCTGCGCATCAAGCACAAGTCGGTAAATGTCGCGTTGCTCCTTTGTGAACCTGCCGTTCGCCGGTACAGTGCGGGTGATGTCGGCGGAATAGTATCCGTACTCCGCACCGCAATCCATCAGGATCATTTCACCATCCTTGATCTGTCGCGTGTTCTTGCTGTAGTGCAGGATGCAGCTGTTCGGTCCTGACCCAACGATGCACGGGTACCCGTTGCGCGGTGAGCCGTTCTTGCGGTACGTGTGCTCGAACACC
>CAYHRX010000007.1:12598-20297 GCA_964359075.1 uncultured Chitinophagales bacterium | reverse complement strand
ATTTCATACTCGTACATCCCGGGCTTGATGGCTTTGAGTGCCTCAACGTGCGCCTGTGCAGAGATGTCGATTGCCCTTTGCAAACCCATCTTCCAGTCCGCGTCGTTCTTGATCAGGCGCATCTCTGCCAGGATGGGGGCAGGGTTTGTCACCGGCCAATTGTTACCGTCTTGACGATCGAGGAACATCATGCGGACTCTATCGTCTATCTTTGGATTCGTCCCGAACATGTAGTAGAGCGTGCCGGCGTTTGGAATGAGTGAAGGCACGGACTTCTGGAAGTCAGAGAAGAGAATAGCGGTGTCCGCTCGGAACATTCCAACAGCCCCCTCCATGCCTGCACGAGATCCTATCCAGGTCTCGGCAAGCAGGTCACGGTTGCGGACATAGAGGATGTACTTGTGCTTTGTGGCAGAAGGGTTGAGCAACACAATGGACTCAGGTTCCTCAAAGCCTGTGAGGTAGTAGAAGTTGCTCTCCTGCCGGTAGTCGTAGTCCACGTCGCCGTTTCTGGTGTACTCCGGCTTGCACGGGAAGAGGGCAAGGCCACCAGGGACGAGCTGCTTCATGAACGCCTCGCGCCGCTGAGCAAAGACGCCCATGTCGAGTTGCAGTGGCTGTGCAACCGCCTGAATTGTGAAGAGAAGAAGACTGGCCAGAATGATATTCATGGGAAGTCCAGAGTTGGCTATTCCAGCAGATGGTTGACAATGATCTTGCTATCTTCCACAGGATCGGTGGAGAAGGGTGTTGTGAATTGCCGGTTGACTTTTGTTGTGAGGCGCAATGCGGCGTCTCTGATTTCCTTGGGCATCGATTCATCGAGCTGGAGTTTCTTCAGCTGGTTCATCGCATCAACGCCCCAGCCTTGTCGTGGGTTGCGCTCAAGCCAGAAGGCAATTGCCACACCGGCAGCACGGCGGGCGCACACGCGCACCATGCCTTCGTTGCCGGCTTTTCGGGCTTGCGTGGCGGTCGTGAGTTCCTTCTCGATCTGTTCGAGAGCCTGGGCTCTTGTCATCGTTCCTAGAGAATGAACTTCTCATCATGCCAGTAGCGAGTCATCTCCAGCCAGAAGAAGAGTCCACGCCACTTGCCCAACGGCGCGTAATGGCGTTCGATGGTTGAGTCCTTTACCTTTCGTCCGTCTCGGTGCAGCTCATAATACTTTGATCGCACCCATGAATCAAGCCCAAGATAGTCGTAGCGGCCAATGAGTTTCATGATGTTGCCTACCGCATACGGACCGACGCCTTTTACGTTGCGCATTTCCTCGAACAGCTCATCGGTGGTCAGCAAAGACGACCTCCATGGTTCAAGATCAAGCTGTCGTGATGCGACTCGTTTGGCAAGCTCAAGGAGATAGGGAGAGCGGTATCCGGCCTTGATCTCGTTGCGCAATACGCGCTCGGATGATCCTGCAATGGCCTCTGGAGTTGGGAAAGCATAGAGCGAGCTGTCCAGCTTCTCTCCAAACTGCTGGACGAGGTTCGTCACCATGAGTGTGGTCAGCGCCCACGTGCAGTTGGTGGTACAGATCATCTTCACGACATCCTCGAACACTGTCGGAGCCCTGAGCATCCTGCCTGATCCGGTGCGGGGAATCCATCTGAACTCAGGATGACGTCGCGCCTCCCGATGAAACTCGCCAAAGTCCTCGTCCAGACGCAGGCACGTCCGCAGCTGCGATGCGATCTCCTTCCGTTGACTGCCCAACAGGCTCTGAGCGCCGCGAACTCTGATGAGGACGCTGTGATCACCGCCGGTGAGCGTGGAGACGACAATAGTCCCATCACTCAGGCTCAGGACGCGGTGCAGTTGCTTCTTGTCCTGATCGAACGAGAACGGCGGCAGCGCGTACCAGCCGTGACTGAATGCAGTGCGCGAGAAGTTGAAGTTGCAGGGGGTCGGGATTGTTAGTTTGGATGATTTCAGATGCATGTTGGGCTTGAGAACTGGTCAGGTTCGGGCAAGCTGAGCGATGTCCTTGTTTTCAAGAATCGGTTTGGAATAACCGACCTTCGCTGCCCGAATCATCGCGATTCCTAGATCTTCCATTGTACAGACACGGTTCCGGAGAACGAATTCCAACAACGGATAGATCAATCCCAACACTTTGGAGATTGTGTACGCATTCTTTTGTCCCGCGATGGGTTTGATGAATCCGGGCCTGAACATGTACGCGGCTTTGAACGGAAGCTTCATCAAGTGATTCTCTGTCTTCCCTTTCACTCGCGCCCACATCATGCGACCTTGTTCTGTGCTATCTGTCCCTGTTCCGGAGACATAGCCGAAGGTCATGTCGCGATTGAGTCTTGCCAATGTCGTGGCAGCCTGCACTGTCAGGTCGAACGTTACCCGATGGTAGTCCTGTTCGTTCATTCCGACGGAAGAGACGCCGAGACAGAAGAAACATGCATTATAGCCAATGAGATGTTCTTCAATTGTCGAGTAGTCGTAGAAGTCGTTGTGAATCAACTCCTTCAGTTTGGGATGCTTCGTGCCGCACGACTTTCTGCCTATAACCAGAACTGATTCAACATCGGGATGATTGAGAGCTATGTGGAGAACTCCCTCTCCAACCATGCCCGTGGCACCAAAGATGATTGCTTTGATATTCATCGATTCTTCTGACGCTCAATCCGTGAGCTTGAGTTGCTGGTTACGCGGCACGGCTAAGCCAATCCAGTTGTTGCAATAACGACACGCACTTGATGGGTACGGACTCTTATCCAAAGCTCAACTTCGGATGATCGTTTGACAGGTTCTAGAAGATAGTCGGTGTCGACGCTGAGCCTCGTAACCAAACTGTCATCCTCCAGAAGACAGAAGAAAGGAGTCTCTCCTAATTGGGGTACAATGTCTTTTGGCAAGGCCGCCGGCTCTGATGGCATCTTGAGTGAATCAAGAAGAGTCTTCAATCGGTTGTCAATATCTCCACCACTCGTGATTATCGCACCTGCTGCCTGCGGCCACAACATGTGAACATCGAGTTCGGCAACCAAGTACAGTCTCTGACAAACCAGAGGTGCAAACACAAAACCATGAAGTTCTGTTAGCACTGAAATCTCATCTGATCCTCTTTCAGGCCGGTCAAGGAAGTCGTTGAATGATCTCAGCGGCTCAAGCTGCCATTGCTTTTTCATCTGAAGATGGAAATGCCTGCGCAGTTCATGTTTGAATGCAGGGTTGGCGTTTGATTTTAGATCGCCGCGATAGTGTAATGTGAATTGCATGAAAGTTCCTAGGATTCCGGCCAAGGTATTTCATTCGCGATCTCTGCCCAAGCATCTTCGGGTGACTTGGGAAGTTTCAGACTACTGAACATTGGGCGAGCTACCTTAAGGAACGCTTGCTCCAATTCTTTTTCCGAAAGGCCAAGGCTCTTTGAGGTGTCAGCGATTTCCGTCAAAATCCCCGGCGCTTGCGTACCATGCTTTGGATCGAACAGCGGAAACTCCTTGACGAATTCCGGGTCGTGCGCACGACCTAGGTTCTGTGCACCATTGGCATCGAGGTAAGAAACCTCAATCAGATGTCGTAGTGCAAGTTCTAGTCTATTCGTCCTTGCCTGCAAGCAAGCCAACTTGTAGCGAGTGTTTCTGTATAGCCCCCAGTTCATGTTCTGAGCATGTCTGAGGGATTGTTTGTTGTAGACTTCCTGAAAGACCTCCTCGTACGAAGGCTCATGGTCAAGCGTTTGTGCCAGAGTGAGTCTGATCTGATCGAACTCATCCTGTGATTGGAGATACTCCTGTTGGAGTTCGTGGCTCTGCTGCTCGGATTGCCATTGTCGTTCAATCTCTTGAGCATCCTGCTCAGTGACAGCTACTCGTTTTCTGTCACCGGGTCTCGTTCTGATTAGAATAAAGTTTCCACAAACCGGACACTTCTTTTTCCTCGCGGGCATCCTCTCTAACGGCTTAGAGCAATAGGGACAAACAGGCTCGGTATTACCAAGCAACTTGTGTTGGATCATCGTGTTCAAGGCAGCCCCCGTAGAATGCAGACTCTCCTATCGTGCGGTCTAACGGACCGCGGCTAAGCTGCGGAGTAGAATGGTTTGATTTGTACTGCCCGCACCTGCGCCGTTGAGCCTATGATTGTTTTCTTTCACGATCTATTGCACCTGAGCAATTAGCATTCACCGACGCTCAATTCGTCAGCTTGCTTGCCCCGAATCTTTGATTAGGGAGCCGCGGGTTAGGCGGCTTGGGCAATGCCAAATCGAGTGGCAATCTTCTGTTGAATCATTCTCTCTCGTTTTGCGAAAGCCTGTTTCGTCATCTTGGGCTTGAGCTTCCTGACTTCTTCTACAATTTGGTCACTAGCTTTGAGGTCTAGGAAGCCACAGATGTACTTGTACTTTCTCAAAGTTAGCTCTTGCTCCGGAATCTGTTCCCACAATGTCCAGTACTGACTTTTTGCAGAGAATGCTAGAAAGAATTGATCCGCGAATATGTTCGGGTTAATGTGCAACATTCCCCTGTTTCGTTTCCAGCCTTCTGCCATATTGAAGTCAATGAATATTCTGTGTCCTCGCCTAGATAGCCACTGATGGGCTGAAACATTCCGCATTCGGTGTAGCTCGTCTGCAATCAGTGAGAATTGTCGGTCAGACGTGCTGCCATCAACGAAGTTCTTAAGGAAGAACTGAGTTCCCTTCAATTGTTTCTTGTCATAAATCGCTTCTGAGACAGTTTGCATTATTGCATGAGCACCTAAGAAAAGCAGTTGAGTGAGCTTGAGTTCTTTAGCCTTCTTCAATTCCGGTAAGAACAAATTGTCAATCGAATTGGTTAGGGTTAGGATGAAGATATCCGGCCCGCTGTAGAGAAACCGCTTCAAACGGTTTTCAAATGACTCAATGCCGGTTTTCATTTTGAACTCACTCCCAAGCTGCCTAACATACGATTATGCCGCAACTATCGCTAATTCCAACCCCTACCTCGTCGAAAACAATATCATCATCTTCAGCTCGGTCATCAGCACGTCCAGGCGGATGGCGTCGAAGCCGATCATCTTCACGAACTCGTCGCCGTTGTAGCGGTCACCATTTGCCCAGAGAGATTGCAGGTACTCGCCAGCCTTTGGATTCTCAAACCAGTTCACACCGAAATCCTTTGTCAGCTTCGCGTTGAGCTGCGCTTCAAGGAACCACGCGCGCAGGTAGCTTGCCGAGTAGAACAGGGCATCCACATCTACAAGGGAGCGCTTCCGGTCGGAAGGGAGTTGTTGGCAACCAATGGCTTTGCTCTGCAGCGAAGCATAGAGGCTTTCCGGGTTGGCAACGCCGGCATGCAACTGAAGCTCGTAGAGGAACTTCGCGCAGTACCGCCTCACATAGTAGAGACGATAAAACGCCTGGAACCGAAGGAACTCCTTCTCAACTCTCGTTCTCATCTTTGTGTGGATGCGGATCCACGCCTGGTTGGAAATCAGGTACTCAGAGAGGAAGGCAAAGTTCTCCGTGACCGTCGGCTCACCAAGGTACTTGAACTCGAACGCATGCTCTTTGGTGTTTGCATAGTGCTGACCGTGTCCCATTTCGTGAAAGAGCGCCGAGTAATCATCGAAACCTCCGATGGGCTTGATACTCAGACGGACATCGTTCGGGATGTCGATGGTGTAACACACCGCCCTCGGGTTCTTCGCCGGACGCTGCTCGGCATCAATCTTCAGGTTTCGCTGGGCGGGAAGGTCAACGCCCAACCCGCGGTATGTCTCTTTCACGGCATCCAGCATTGTCGTACCGTGAAAGTACGGATCGAACTGGTCGTTTCTGAAGAGCGGCCCTGTATCATATCGATAGAAGTCGGAGCGTTTCAGCTTGAGGTGCTTTTGGAGCATCTCACCCAGCAGACTTGTGTACGTGCTTTCAGTCTCTGCAAGGAGATGCTCGGCAGTGTGTTTGAACTCGCTCAGCGAGAAGCCCTTCAGTTCCTGCGCCATCTGGTTGTAGGAGGGGAAGCCAAGTTCTTGTGCGAGACGTTGGTTGTTCTGTTCAATCTGTCGGTGAAGAGTATTGAGTGAATCGAGTACAGGGTCGAGTGCGATGTAGAGTCCGGCCCGGCGCTTCTGATTCTTCTCGTTGGCGATGAGGGAGCTCACCTCCCGGAAAGGAATGGACTTGCCATCAAACGTTACTGTGGCCGTTGCCTCAAGGTTGCTGACTTTGTCAGTAAGTGGAGCATTCTGTTTTGAGATGAACTCCGTTGCAAGGTAGCGGAGGAAGTACCGGAGGCGTTTTTTCTGGACCGCATTTGTCCCTGCCTGTTCCACCCTCTGCACAAGCCTGATGTTTTCGAGTGTGAAGAGTCCTGCGTTGGCTTTGTAAAGCGAATCCTGGTTCGAGCGGGCACCGAACGCCCAACTGTTCCAAGCCATCAACGATTGGGCTTTTATGAGGTCTTCAGCCTGCAGTCTGAGGCTGTCGACCTGTTGTGGTTCCTTCGGCTGCTCTGGTGCGCACGCTGAAAGCGGAAGAGCGATCAAACAAACGCATGGGAGGAATGAGTGTCTTCTCATAGTTCTTCCAGATGGTCAATCACCGAGTAGAAGCGCAGTTGAAAAGCTTAACCGCTGAGCGCGCAGAGGTCGCAGAGGGAGAAAAGCATTGTTTTCTGTTTCTATTCCAATCATTTACTTTGCGCTCTTTGCGATCTCTGCGGTTAAATTCCTTTTTGATGGGTTCTCAACTGCGTCTCTAGAACTTCCCGAGTAGTTGTTCGTTTGTGGGATATCGCTCGATGAGCTTGAGCACTGCAAGCATTGCATCTCTTGGTGACATTCGAGCGACAGAGCGCCGCAGGGCCTGATGCTGCGCCACATCAGGGCCGAACAGAAGCTCCTCGCGCCTTGTACCCGATAGTGCGATATTGAGTGAAGGGAAGATGCGCTCGTTTGCGAGATCACGGTCGAGCACGAGTTCCATGTTCCCCGTGCCTTTGAACTCCTGGAAGATGAGCTCATCCATGCGCGAGCCTGTATCGACAAGCGCTGTGGCAATGATCGTGAGTGAGCCCCCGTCTTCGCACTTTCGCGCGGCACCGAAGATGCGCTTGGGGATTTCCAAAGCCCTGGCATCCACACCGCCCGACATTGTGCGGCCGCTGCTCCTCTGATGAATGTTGAATGCACGCCCGAGGCGGGTAAGCGAATCGAGCAGGATCACGACATCCTTTCCGGCTTCCACCATGCGCTTCGCGTATTCCAGCACAATCTGCGCGAGGCGCACATGCTCGCCACGTTCGCTGTCGCTCGAGCTTGCGAAGACTTCCCCCTTGATTGTGCGGCGCATGTCAGTGACCTCTTCCGGTCTCTCATCAATCAGCAGCACCAGCAGCACGATCTTAGGATTACTGAAGCTGATCGCATGGGCGAGTTGCTGCATGAGCATGGTCTTGCCCGCTTTTGGCGGCGAGACGATGAGTGCCCGCTGTCCCTTGCCGATGGGGCAGAAGAGATCGACGACACGCATCGACCTGTGGCCAGGGCGATCCGAAACGTCCTTTGGATCCGGCTCAAGTCTGATGCGCTGGTTCGGCGAGACGACCTCGTGCTGTGAGAATTCCTTGAGCGCTCTCCATTTGTCCGCACTCATGCCGTTGATACGGTCAATGGCCTCGACTTCGGGGCTCTTTCCCTTCTTCGGCGACATCTGTCCTTCGATGATCACGCCGGAGCGGAGGTTAAGCGA
>CAYHRX010000007.1:0-12588 GCA_964359075.1 uncultured Chitinophagales bacterium | reverse complement strand
GCGAGGTGATCAACGCGGGGGGAACGAACGGATCGCCGCTGGTTTGTCTGTGCGGCGTTGCACGAGGCCTCACGAAGCCGAAGCGCTTGGGGTCGATTTCTAGTATTCCGGAGAACTGAGCTGCCACGAAAACTGAACGACACTGAGTTGTGGAAAGAGGGAAGTGGGCCTACTACTGAGTGACATCCTGGAGCCGGGCCACGAGGTCTAGTGCAAGTGACTCACCGAGTGTACGAAGCCACTTGTGCACATACTCTGCATCATAGCCTTTGTTTCTTGCGACAACGCCTTTTACATCATCAAGGTCCCGGGGCCTGCCAGCAACAATTTTGTGGATAATGATGTCTTCAAGACTTGCGTACTGCACCTGATGATCATTCACCTGAACCGGTTTTGCCCGTAGAATTGCTTCTCGTTCATACGGGGAGAACGAGAACAGCAGATCGACACGCACGCCTGTTGCACCGTCGGTTGCAGGCAGGACATTTGTCTTGCCCACAAATGCTTCAACATCCTTGACAGCCGGGTGAAGGCCGTTCTCTTGAAGCAGAGAGAGAACGCTGGCGAGTCTGTCGACATCCACACCGAGCGTAATGTCGATGTCACGTGTAAGGCGCGGTTCCCCATACTGCAATACCGCCTGGCCGCCGATTACCATGTAGGGGATGCCTGCCTGTTGAAGAGCCTTCGCGAGCTTACCGAGGAGGGATTCGTACATCAGTGTTCAGTGCCTTTGCCAGCCAAATATCATTCTCAATGCCTTCCATGATGTCTTCTTGTTTGAAGTGGCCAAATCGCACTGCCAACTTGTAGAGCCCCTCAAGGATGGCGAACCGCTGTTTAACGGTGAGGTTCTCCTCCGAGAGGAACTGCTCTTCAAACTTCCGGACTTCGTCGTAGTTCTTGATCATGGATGGAATCAGCCTGCCATATCAAGGTACAAGGAAATAGCCAGAGAATCAAAGCGCATCTCGCAGCTACTTCTTCGGCGCAACAGTCAGTATCCTCCGCACCAAGTCTTCGTCATCCTTCATCACGCCGGACTGCGGCAGCCGGGGCACAAGCTCAATCCAGTTCTTGTCCCTGGCAAAGATCTCCTTGAAGATCGGGAGCGACTGCTCGACTCTTCCAACGTTCACGAGCGCAACAGCGTGCCAGAATTTCATCTCAAGATTCTCGGGAAACATCGCCTCGGCGGTGCTGTACTCCTTCAACGCGCCGTCAACGTCGTTATGCTCAACGGCGAGGTCGCCTTTGTTCATGTGCTCATACGCGCGATGGACTTTCACAAGCCTGCGCAGTTCCTTCAAGGGTTCTTCGTTGTCTTCCACGCGCAGCTCCATTATGCGGTCAGCCCAGGAACGCCCGGTAGATTTTGCCTTGACGATGAGGATTGCTGCGGACTGCTTTCCTCTGATGTCTCCTCCAACGGCCTGTGCTGCATCAAGTGCCGCCAGCATTCGTTCGGCGAGATCACCTTTCGCACTCTCGTACGCCTTCGACATTGCCGGCCATACCTGGTCATTAAGCATCAGGTTTGCCTGCACAGAGTAATTGCGCCCGACGATGTGTCCCGCTCCCTCGATGCACTTGCTGCCGGTATGTGCAGCAACGTTTCCCTTCGCGTCAACCATTGCCACTTGCCGAACATCCTTGCCATGGTCAGTTGCGAGCAGAGAGCCAAGGGCCTGGTCTGCAGTCTTCCCCGCACGCATCAGCTCAAGCCCAAGCGGACCGTACGCAGGATCGACAAACGACTGTGTTGCCACAGCACCAACGCCGGCCTCTGCCCATGTCACGAGCGAGCCGACCGAGAACCAATGCGACTGGACAGCCACGCCCATCTCACCCGTTACAGTATCGCGTGCGACAATGGAGTATGTGTGAATTGGGCGAAGATGGCTGACCTCTTGTGAACTAACGAAAGGTACGAGAGTGCAACAACATGCAAGCAGCACAAGTATGGCTTTCATGGCTCGGATTCTCCTGGCTATGGGTTTGTCGCGACGAGGTTTTCGATGGCGGACTTCCACACCATGTATGCCGTGCCATTCAGGTGGAGGCCGTCATGTGTGTAGTTCGGGTCCAGTTGGTCGTCCCTTGAAAACAGTGAGTGCAGATCAATGTACGGTTGCTGGAATTCGGACGCCAGTGCCCGCAGCTTGTTGTTCAGCACAACAACTCGTGCGTTCACGGTCGGGATGCGCTTGGGTATGGATGACCATGTTCCATTCATCGGAAGGACGCTCTGGATGAACACCTTGGTTGCCGGTGATGTCCTTTTGCAGCAAGCGAGGATTTGTCGGATGTTCTCGGCAACGTTCTCCACGGGATCGCCGTTCCACAAATCGTTGATGCCGACCATGAGGAAGACCTGTTGTGGCTGGCCGGCGATGATTTGGTTAAGGCGCTTCAGCACTCCGTCCGAAGTATCGCCGCCGATGCCGCGATTCTTGATGCGCGGGTTCCGGAACAATTCGCTCCAATTGCAGCCCTCCGTGATGCTGTCGCCGAGGAATACGATGTCTCGCTGGGTTGGGGTCATTAGACTGAACAGGCTCTTGCGGTGGTCGTAGTGTGGACTGGGAATGGCGGGAGACAAGCGGTGGATGAGCGCATTCATTCTTTTTTTGAGGGCAAGCCCAATCAGGAGAACATTCAGCCCAAGTGAAACGCCCAGTAATATTTTCCAGGGAACGCTGCTCATGTGAGAACCTCATAGTCATGGTGCTTCAAGAGCGGAGATCCTCGGTCTACACCTTCGCCGGCTCCATGCCCCATTGTGCCCACTCCTCGCGGGTGGGACCATAGAGACCCGGCACGGCAAGTCCGGCCAAACGCATTAACACAATCATCTCTCCTCGATGATGGATCTCGTGACGAACAAGCGCCAGGAGTGAATAACCGCGCTTCCACTTCTCACTGTACATCTCATCCTCCACCTCCAGCGATGCGTCGGTCCATTTGGATTTGATCTGGTCGAGAAGCGAGATGGCCGTTTCATTGTACGCATTGAAGATTGCTTTGGCAGAAGAGGGAATGGGGTCATTGGGTCTCGGACCGGCAAGCGACAACCCCGTTCGCTCCATCATCTCCGGAATAGTGGTAGTGATGTGCCACGCAAGCCGTCCAAGGTTGCGCACGTCGGGTGAGAGCTCGTGCGTAAGAGATTTGTCTGTCAGGTGCTTGAAGACTTTTTGAGTGGATTCGATCTCCTGGCTCCAGAGGTATTCGAAGTCCTTGATTGAGCGAATCATGAGCAAGCTCCAGTGATTTTATGATTTTGAGATTATGTTGCTTTCGACGACAAGCTCAAGCCAGAAAACAGTTTCGTCGGCTTCTTCAACTACGATCCCAATCTTTGAAATGAACTCAGCCCTCGAACGAGCCCGGCAGGCGGCCCTATAATTGCTAGCAACGGATGTCCCAGAGCGCAGAAACTGGTCACCGATAACTCTCGCTTCGGCCGTCCTTGGGAGTTTTCTGTACAATTCGATGATCATAAGAGCAAACTTCTTCGTCCGCCGTTGCAGTTCCAACGCTTTGTCGAGCATAGAACGTCTCCATGCATTCACAAAATCTTAAAATCAGCAAGTCACAAAACCACACTAGGCTTCACTTCCCGATGATTGCCCACTGCGGCACAATCACCACATCGATCCTCCTGTTCTTTGCTCTTCCCTCGGCGGTGTCGTTGCTGGCAATCGGTTTGCTCTCGCCGAAACCTTGATTTGTGAGAGGCACAGAAGTCCCGAGGTTAGCCTTGATGTATGTTGCTACAGCCTCAGCGCGGGAGTCCGAAAGCCGCTGGTTGATCTCGTCGCCTCCCTGCGAGTCGGTGTGGCCTTCGATGGCAACCTGGCAGCCGGAGAATTTCTTGATCGCATCCTGCACCTTGGTGAGCAGCGGGAAGAACTGTGGCTCAATGGTGTTCCTGCCGACGGGGAACGTCAATCCCGATAGACGGATGATGACATTGTTGCCATCCCGTACAACACTCCCTTCGTCGTGCGAGAACATGCCCGTCACCTGCATGACCGTTTCCTCCTGCTTCTTCTGCTTGTTGAGCTTCTCCTGCAGCCCCTTCTCCGCTTCGGTCAGTGTGCCCACACGGCTTTCCATTGATGCAACCTGCTGCTTCAGGTTCGCAATCTCGATCTCCTGCTGCTTGATCATCGCAGCATCCGCTGTTGCCCTTGTCTCTCGCTTGCTGATCTCGGCGACTATCTCTTTGATAGGCGCTTCAGTTCCGGCCTCAAACTTGGCAGTAAGGTCGAGCGCGCTGGCAACAGAACGTAATGCATCCTCACTGGCAAGCATCACATCCTCATAACTCTTGTCTTCTCTCTTGATCTGGCTGATGCGTTGGTGCAAGTAGATTGCATGAGTAGCTTCATACTTTGCTTCCTGTGCAAGATGCCGGGCCTCATCCGTATCGTAGCGGTTCTGTTTCAGCAGGTTCTCCACTTGCGCGGAGAGCTTCCTTGCCTTGTCAAGCGTCTTCGGTGCGCTGTCCTTCACGTCCATGTCATCCGCATTCTTCAGGAGGTCGCGTGCCGGGGCAAGGTAGTTGCCTTTGATTGCTTCGAGTTCTGCGTTGCGGTAGTGCGTCTCAGCTTCGCCGGCTTCTTTTTTTGCATCATTGACATCGCCATCCTCGAGTTCCTTCGCGGCATTCCCAAAGGCCCTCTCGGCTTTGTTCCAAAGCTCGTTGGAGTACTTCGCGGCATCCGCACTGATCGCGGCGCTCCGTGCGGCCATCACTTTCGCAAAGGTCACTTCGCCGAGCTTGCTTGCCTCAACCGCTTTGGTGAAGTAGCTGATGGCGCCTTTTAACTTCGCGCGGATGTCTTCAAGGTTACGTCCCTTCTTGAAATCCTCGTCCGCATCCTTGTAGTACTCCATTGCCTTTCCGAAGCTCGTCGGGGCGTAGAGGTTGGCCTTCTTCTCACGAGCCAGGTTCATTGCCTTTTCCGTATCACCGAACAAGCCGGCACGGACGTTATCCTGTGCGTTGGCGACCGTCAGACCAAAAAGGATGGCCACAAGGAACGCGGTGGTGAGAGAAGCAATGTGTCTCATAGGGGAGTCTCCTGAATGAAATGTGAATGAAAAACTGTCGTGTGCTACAATATACTCGTCCGATTATCGTTTAGCAATTCAAACGAACGGACTGTGCAAGGCCCCGTCTGGTCTACGGCCCCGAGTGGGGGAGCGACCTATTCCAATCTATAAACAGCTTCCGTGAGGCAGGCTGGCAGGTCGGACAGAAGAACACATCATAGCCTCGCACGCCTTCGCGCCTGATTGTCGTGCCGCACCGCGGACATGGCTCGCCCTTCCGGTTCCTTACCCGCATATGGTCTCGGACCTTCACGTGGATCGGCTGCCCGGCTTCTTCCACGTTTTTGATCCCCCATGCCATCACTTTCCGAATGGAAGAATACAGCCGCCGGAGATCGTCCTCTTTCAGCGTGCGTACAAATGTCTTGGGATGAATCTGCGCCTCGAACAGAATCTCGTCTGCATATGCGTTGCCGATGGCGCGAAGTGCGGTGTGGTCGTTGATAAACACCCTTACCTGTCGACGGGAATGTTGTTTTGCCAGGAGTGTGAACTGTTCAAGGGTGAATCCGGTCGAGAGGACATCGATGCCCTGCCCTGAATACTTCGGGATGATCCCATACTCTCCAGGCTTAACCACATAAACCTTTGCCATCTTGTTCTCGTCGCACAGGTTCAGGCGTGAGTTGTCATCCAGAAGAAACGACACGCAGAGATAGCCTTCTTGTTTGTCCGTGGAGCTCTGGTGTTGCAGTCTCCCTGCAAGCATGAGATTGATGACAAGGTCAGTTGAACTGGACAACTCGAAGCGAATGAACTGCCCGTGGATTTCGACTTTTTCAATGGTCTTGTTGGCAACTGCTTGTTCAAGAGGCTGGTCCATTGCAACGCGTACCACTACCGGTTGCTTCATTGCCACACCAACGATGGTTCTGCCTTCCACTTCTTTTTTTAGGTATTTCTGGATGTACAGCAGGTCGGGGAGTTCGGGCATTGATCAGAAGCCCGAGGGGTTTTCGATGTCCATATCGGACTTCAGATCCATGTTCACGTAGAGAACAGTTTTCCGCCTGTCGGGGATCTGAACTGCCCAATCGCCTTTGGAGTTCCGGACCACGGAGCCGAAGAGTTTTCTGAGCTTCAATTGCGTGAACTTCTCCCAGAACACCCAACCGAAATACGCGATGCCGTCTTCGAGGAAGAATGCCGGCACTCGCTCGCCGGGCTGCACATGGACGTCTTCCACAATCACCTGTGTGTAGCCGGCTTCCTTCAGCACCTCGACAAACTCAAGAGATACGTCCCGCGTTTCCCACATCAGCTCATGTTTTGATCGCTTGACGATCCTGCCATCGACAACGTCGCGAAGAACTTCTCTCAGACCGGTTTGGAAAGACTCGCCCATGTTCCGGGTTTACTCAAGGGAGTATGGGAGGGGTTTGCCGAGAGTGATTTCTTCAGAAGTGATGTCGGCCCGGTAGACCATGATCTCCGCGCCCGTGCTCTGTGCTGCAAGCATTGCTTTCAGGAAGTCCCGGTCCACCTGTTCTGCCGGCTTGAACACCGAGCAGTCGGCGCGCTGCACAAGGAAGAACGCCACGGCGCGATGGCCCTTCTGAGCGATCTCAGCAAGCTGGTTGACGGATTTTACCATCCGAGGGCTCGGGGAATCGGGGAACAGAGCCACACCGTTCTCCACCCAGCTCACGTGGAAGGTATTGATGAAGCAGTTGTGTTCCATTCCCTGCAGCATCACGTCGATCTTGTTGCCGCGGCCATACGTCGCCTCAACCTGGACATCGCCGAAGCCCTTGAATGATGGGATGAGATTGAGTTCGATGGATTCGAGGAGGACTTTGCGGGGAGTTGCCGAATTGATGCCGACCAACGTGCCACCGATTTCGATCAGCTCCCACGTCAAGGGGTGACGCCGCGTGTCAAGTCCGCTGTCCGAGAGCATCACTGTTCTGCCTGGCTCAGTCACGCCGTTCATCGTTCCCATGGTTGGGCAATGAGCCGTAACGGTTGAGCCATCCTCCAGCCGCACGTCAGCGATGAACCGCCGGTACTTCTTGATGAGCGTGCCTTTGATGAGGGGACTTGGGAAGCGCATGAGCAAATATACCCAATCAATGAGTAATGAGCAATGACCCATTGATCATTGTGGCGAGTGTTTGAATCTTTGATGTGTGTTGCTATCTTTGAAGCGTTGGAACGACTTCGATTGCATGGCTATTGCATTGATTCTCCTCTCGGCAGTGGGGCTGTATATCTCGCTGTACTTTTCAATGGTGTATTATGGTTTCATTGGCGCAGAGAGTCGGTTCATGCCTGGGTTCTGCGCAATGGAGGAAGGCTCGTGTCGACATGTAATCCACCACCCGGATGCGAGAGTGTTCGGCATTCCGAATTCGCTGCTCGGGGTTGGGTACTACCTGATGGCATTGTCAGTGAGCGACGGCCTGGACTTTCCGATAGCCCTCTTGTTCTTGAAGTTTGCATCGTGGGCTGCAGTGCTGCTGGCAGTGTATCTTGTGTATTCCCTCTTCGTCAGGGTGAAGACCCGTTGTCCGTTGTGTCTGCTTTCGCACGGGATCAACCTCGTCATCGCCATTATCGTAACATTCTGGTATTGATATGAACCCGAGGAGAGTCGGCTTCTTCTATTCTGACACATTCCTTCTCCACGCGCCGCCCGTCGGTCATCCAGAACGACCCGACAGGCTCCGCACCATCGTCAGTCATTTGAAGGCCATTGGCTTGTGGGAGACGCTGCATCATCAAACACCAACTCCGGCCAATGACAGCCACATCTTGAGTGTGCATACGGAGGGGCTCCTCGACCTTATCCGGGACACATGTGAGGAAGGTGGAGGGATGTTAGATGAAGGGGATACTCATGCAGTGCGAGAGTCGTTTGATGTTGCCATGCTCGCAGCCGGAAGTGTGTTGAATGCAATCGATGGAGTTGTGAAGGGCAACATCGCGGCGGCATTCTGTGCTGTGCGCCCTCCGGGCCACCACGCCGAGCGTGACAGGGCGATGGGGTTCTGTCTCTTCAACAATGTCGCGGTTGGAGCCAGATACGCTCAGCAGCAACACGGGATCGACCGCGTAGCGATCCTCGACTGGGATGTTCACCACGGCAACGGCACGCAGCATATCTTTGAAGACGACCCGACGGTGCTCTACATCAGTCTGCACCAGTATCCATTCTATCCGGGAACAGGAGCAAGAAGCGAACGCGGCGTTGGAAAAGGAGAAGGATACACAATGAACTTCCCTCTGCCCGCAGGGACTGGAGAGGAGGAGTACCTCTTACTCTTCAACGACGACATTGTCCCCGCCCTCATACGGTTCAACCCCGGCTTGCTCATTCTCTCCGCCGGCTTCGATGCACACAAAGATGACCCACTCGGTGGGATGGAGTTGACGGAGGAGTCGTTCGCGAAGACGACTAACCTTGTCAAGAATATTGCTCCTGTTGTTTCCGTACTTGAAGGAGGCTACAATCTCAATGCGCTTGCTCAGTCCGTTGAGCAGCATCTGATGGCCCTGGGGAGAGCCTAGCGTCTTGATTTCTCACGGAGATTTGGTTATCTAGTACGCAGCCGGCAGGTGGCCCGACTTTCCCATCTCTCGTTCTTTCATTCTACATCGCGCATGTCAAAGCCAACTTCTCCTTTGTATTATTCCGACTATCTGCAGCTCAACAAGCTTCTTTCAAGCCAGTCCCCCAAGAGCTCCCAAGAGGGTCACCCCGCTCATGATGAGACGCTCTTTATTATTGTGCACCAGGTGTATGAACTCTGGTTCAAGCAAATCCTGCACGAGCTGGACTCCGTCATTGCGATCTTCGGCGAGGAGTACGTCGATGAGAAACAAATCGGCGTTGCAGTTGCGCGGCTTGGTCGCATCACAGAGATCCAGAAGCTCCTGATCGACCAGTTCCGCGTGCTGGAAACAATGACGGCCCTGGACTTCCTCGACTTCCGCGACCTCCTCTTCCCGGCATCCGGATTCCAGAGCTATCAGTTCAGACTGCTTGAGAACAAACTCGGGATGAAACCGGAACAGCGTCTGCGCTATAACCAGGAAACTTATCATACATACCTTACGCCTGAGCATCAGGCACTGATCAAACGCGCCGAACAGGAGCCGTCCCTTTTCGATGGGATCGAGCGCTGGCTTGAGCGGACACCGTTCCTCAAGTTCCACGAGTTCGATTTCTGGGAATACTACCGGCACGCAGTGGAAGATATGCTCCAGGCGGATCGCTCCGCGATACTCGGTAATCCGGTTTCAAGCAAGGACGAGAAGAAGAGGCAGCTTGCCGAAGTGGATAAGAACGAAGAGAACTTTGCAGCCCTGCTGGACGAAGAGAAGTACGCCAAACTCGGTGAGCCCGACAAACGGCGCTTCTCGCACAAGGCCATACGGGCCGCTCTCCTCATTGAGTTGTACCGTGACGAACCAATCCTGCACCTTCCGTTCCGGCTCCTCACCCTGCTGATGGATATGGACGAGCTGTGGACGGCGTGGCGCTCCCGTCATGCACTCATGGTGCACCGGATGATCGGCAACAAAATCGGCACCGGAGGCTCGACCGGCTACAACTATCTCAAGGCCACCACCGATAAGTACAAACTCTTCACCGATCTCTTCAATCTCTCCACATTCCTGATTCCGCGCTCGCGGTTGCCTGAGCTTCCCAAGAAACTCAGAACGAACCTCGACTTTCGCTACTCACCAAAACGTTAGCTCCGATGATGGACATCACTCTTACCGGCAAGCGGGCGATTGTATGCGGCAGCACGCAAGGCATTGGGAAGGCTGTTGCGGTTGAGCTTGCTTCGCTTGGCGCCGCAGTGGCCCTCGTTGCTCGCAACGAAGAAGCGCTGCAGCGTGTGAAGTCGGAACTGAGCACCGCAGCAGGCCAGCAACACGCGACAATTGCAGTGGATTTCATGGTGCCCGAAGCAGTGCAGGAGCGGGTCGGTCGCTATGTGAACCAGGCCGCGCCGATTCACATTCTGATCAACAACACCGGCGGACCGAAAGGTGGATCGGTTGTGGATGCCGAGCTTCAGGAGTTTGTGAACACCTTCTCACAGCACCTTCTATGCAATCACATCCTCGCGCAAGCAGTCATCCCCGGGATGAAAGCAGCACGCTATGGACGCATTGTAAACATCATCTCCACCTCCGTAAAGCAGCCAATCCCCGAGCTCGGTGTATCGAACACAATTCGCGGTGCAGTTGCATCGTGGGCCAAGACGCTGGCAGGGGAGGTTGCGCAATTCGGAATCACGGTGAATAACATCCTGCCCGGGATGACAAAGACCGGAAGGCTCGACTACGTGATTCGCTCGAAGGCGGACCGCACCGGCAAAACGGTCGAGGAGATTACCAAAGAGATGATTGCAGAGATTCCAGCAGGCCGTTATGCTGAGCCGCAAGAGCTGGCGGCTGCGGTGGCGTTCCTTTGCTCGCCAGCGGCGTCGTATATCAACGGCGTCAGCTTGCCCATTGATGGCGGCAGAACTTCTGCCCTCTGATTTTTTCAACACAAAGGCACCAAGATACACAAAGGTGCACAAAGGGATGAATAAGGAGGAAAGAGAGAGCTTATCGAACAAGATCATTGGTGCCAGTATTGAAGTTCACAAGCAACTGGGACCGGGCTTGCTTGAAGCTGTCTACGAATACTGTTTGTTGGAAGAGCTTAAAGCAATGGGGATTAGAGCAGAGAGTCAGGTGGGCTTGCCTGTCGTATACAAGGGGAAACAACTCGACAAGGACTTCAAAGTAGATGTGCTGGTTGAGGATGAGATTATTCTGGAATTGAAAGCTGTGGAAGCAGTTCTGCCAGTGCACGAAGAGCAACTTCTTACATATCTGAAACTCTCCAACAAAAGGTTGGGGCTTCTCATCAACTTCAATGTTGCTCTTCTTAAGAACGGTATCCACAGGAAAATCAATGGTTATGATTAACCTTTGTGCTACTTTGTCGTTCTTCGTGTCTTTGTGTTGAAAAGAACCTCTAGATGGAGAAGCTAACGAACTACATCAACGGCGAGCTTGTCCCACCACGTTCGGGTCTCTATATCGACAATTACGACCCCGCGATTGGCGCGGTGTATTCTCTTGTCCCGGATTCCGATGCTCGGGATATCGAGGTGGCAGTCGCCGCAGCGGAGAAGGTTTTCCCGACGTGGTCGACGACGCCGGCTGAACATCGTTCACGCACTCTCTTCCGCATAGCCGATCTCATCGAGCGAGATCTGGAGGAGTTTGCGTTGGCCGAGTCCATTGATAGCGGCAAGCCAGTCTCTCTGGCACGGGCCGTCGACATCCCCCGTGCGGTTAGTAACTTCCGCTTCTTTGCCAGCGCCATAACACAGTTTGCGAGCGAAGCGCATCCGATGGAAGACACTGCTATCAATTATACATTGCGCAATCCCATTGGCGTCGCGGGATGTATTTCACCGTGGAATCTTCCGCTCTATCTTTTTACATGGAAGATAGCTCCCGCCCGTGCTGCCGGCAACTGTGTGGTCGGGAAACCGTCCGAGCTAACCCCGATGACGGCATTTATGCTCAGCAAGCTCTGTATTGAAGCCGGACTCCCCTCCGGAGTGTTGAACATTGTCCACGGATACGGCACCAAGGTTGGCGCTGCGATTTCTGTTCATCCGCGTATTGCCGTCATTACCTTCACAGGCGGCACGAAGACGGGCGGCGAGATCGCCAGGGCAGCGGCACCGATGTTCAAGAAACTCTCGCTCGAAATGGGTGGCAAGAATCCAACCATCATCTTTGCTGATTGTGAGTATGAGAAGATGCTGGAGACGACTGTCCGGTCTTCATTCTCCAACCAGGGAGAGATATGTCTATGCGGATCACGGATTCTTGTCGAGCGGTCGCTCTACGACACGTTCAAAAGAGACTTCGTGCAGCGGGTGAAGGCTCTCCGGATCGGGGATCCACTACTTCCCGATACTGACATGGGTGCGATCAATTCAAAGCAGCACTTTGAGAAGATCCTCTCATACATTACCCTTGCAAAGCAGGAGGGGGGAACGGTCCTCTGCGGAGGGAAGGGGGGTACTCTGAACGGTCGTTGCAAAAACGGTTGGTTTATCGAGCCGACGGTTGTCGAGGGTTTGCCATACAATTGCAGAACGAATCAGGAGGAGATCTTCGGTCCAGTGGTCACGTTGCTTCCGTTTGACACCGAAGACGAGTTGCTGCTGTATGCGAACAGCACGCAGTATGGCCTCGCCTCGATGATCTGGACGAGCAACCTGACGCGAGCTCACCGCGTTGCGGCTGCGATCCAGACCGGAATTGTGTGGGTGAATTGTTGGATGGTGCGCGACCTCCGCACGCCGTTCGGCGGGATGAAGAACTCCGGGTTGGGGAGGGAAGGTGGGATGGAGGCGTTGAGGTTTTTCACCGAGCCAAAGAATGTGTGAATCAGGCTATAGAAGTTTGTAGAGTGTGTAGAGTTTATAGAGTTCA